>DAOUZG010000080.1 GCA_030665705.1 Deltaproteobacteria bacterium
GATGGAGCGGCGCGAAAGCTTTCCCGACATCAACGGTCGTCCCTCGCTCCTGCCCTCAACCGAGGGCCGCGGATCGTAGCACAGGAATCGAACATTCCGGGGCCGAGTCACCTCGCGGTACCCGACGGCCACCGTGCGTGGGTTGACACGCAACCAGCTCACCGGCAGCATGACATCGCGGGAACACCAAGGGGTTGCAGGAACGATGATCGATCTCGACGGCCTCGCAGAGGCCGAGTGTCTACCTCTGCGCGACTGGACGCCGGCACGCGAGCGGATGCTCCAGGAGGTGCTCGAGGGGCTGCAGCGCACGGAGAAGTCGATCCCGTCGAAGCTCCTCTACGATGCACGGGGTTCGGAGCTCTTCGAACGGATCTGCGAGCTCGACGAGTACTACCTGACACGGACCGAGCTCGCAATCATGGAGGACCACGCCCCCGAGATGGCCGCTCAGCTCGGGCCGGGCTGCCTGCTCATCGAGTACGGAAGCGGAAGCGGTCGCAAGACCCGTCTCCTTCTGGATCAGCTGGAGGATCCCTGTGCGTACGTCCCGATCGATATCTCTCGGGAGGCTCTCCGGCAGTCGGCGGAAACGCTCGCACTCCTGTATCCGACGCTTCCGGTGCTACCGGTCTGCGCCGACTACACCGGCCGTTACGAGATCCCGAAGACGGAGACCGACGCCTTGCGCCGGGTCGTCTACTTTCCCGGCTCCACGATCGGGAACTTTACGCCGGAGGAAGCTCTGGAGTTCTTGAAGCACGTCACCGAGGTCGGCGGTCCCGGGGGCGGTCTCCTGGTCGGCGTCGACCTCGAGAAGGACCGCGCGCGTCTCGAGGCAGCCTACGACGACGCATCCGGGGTCACCGCGGCGTTCGAGCTCAACGTTCTCGCGCGGATCAACCGGGAGTTCGGGGCCGACTTCCGGCCGGAACGCTTCGACTACGAGTCGCGGTACAACGACCTCATGCGTCGGATCGAGATGTACCTCGTGAGCCGCAGGACCCAGCAGGTTCGAATCGACGGAGTCGAGATCCCGTTCGAGTGCGGAGAGCGAATCCAGACGGAGTACGCCTACAAGTACAACCTGGAGACCTTCGCACGCCTGGCCGAGCTGGTCGGCCTGCAGGTCGAGCGAGTCTGGAAGGATCGTGAAGACCTGTTCAGCGTTCAGTACCTGACCTGGGAGTGAACGGCTCGACCCCGAGGCGGGCGGCCCGCACGCGCAGACCTCGCGCGCATTCCTTGGGCTCAGCGCTGTCTGATATCCTGGCACATCGGTGTTCGTGAGAGATCGGGCTCGGTGATCCTGGAGAAGACGCCGTGGGCATGACGATGGCGGAGAAGGTGCTCGCCCGGACCTCGGGCCGCGACTCCGTGGCGCCCGGAGAGTACGTGACCTGCCGCGTGGATCGCGTGATGTGTCACGAGGCATTTACGCTGTGCGGACTCCAGCTCGCGAGCCTCGGCGTCCAGGAGCTCTTCGACCCCGATCGGGTGATCGTCATCCTCGACCATTACTTCCCCACCCCGACCGAGCAGATGGCGCGGGGTCACGTCATCGCGCGGGATCTCGTCGAGAGATTCAAGATCCGCCACTTCCTCGGTCACGCGGGAATCTGCCACCAGGTGCTCACGGAGCAGGGTCACATCAAGCCAGGAGATCTAGTGCTCGGCACCGATTCGCACAGCACCACTTACGGCGCCGTGGGGGCGGCGGGCGCCGGGATCGGCCTGACCGAGATGACCTACGTGCTGGCGACGGGCGAGCTCTGGCTGCAGGTGCCCCCCACGCTCCGGTTCGAGCTCGAAGGGAACCCGGGACCTGGACTCATGTCGAAGGACGTGGTCCTCCATCTTGCGGGTGAGTTCGGCACCGAGGTGGCACAGTATCGGGCCATCGAGTACGCCGGGCCCGTTGCCGAGCGAATGTCGATCGCGAGCCGTATGACGATGGCCAACATGGGTGTGGAGCTGGGTGCGAAATTCGCACTGTTCGAGGCGGATGCCGTCACCGAGCGTTATCTCGAGGGCCGTTGTCCGGACGCCCCTCCCCGGTTCGGCCCGGACGCCGACGCGCGCTACGAGGCGGTCCACCGGATCGCGATCACGGGACTCGAGCCCCAGGTCGCGTGCCCCCACAACCCCGGCAACGTGAAGCCGATCTCGAAGCTGGGGGAGGTGCGCGTGAACCAGGCCTTCCTCGGCTCGTGCACCAACGCACGGCTGGAGGACCTCGAGGTGGCGGCTGAGATTCTCCGAGGCCGGCAGGTCCATCCGCGAACCCGGCTTCTCGTGACACCGGCCTCTCACCGGGTCTACCTGGAGGCGACCCGGGCGGGCTACACCGAGACCCTCCTCGAGGCCGGGGCGCACATCACGGCGTCGGGCTGCGGCGCCTGCCCCGGTGGGCACAGCGGCCTCGTCGGACCGGGCGAGGTCTGCATCTCGAGTACGAACCGCAACTTCCGGGGACGGATGGGAAGCCCCGAGGCCGAGGTCTACCTCGGGTCCCCCGCGACCGTCGCAGCCGCAGCGGTGGCAGGCCGGCTCGTGGACCCGAGGGAGTTCTGGAAAGGGACGACGCTTTCGTGAGGTGCGTATGGAACGACTGATCCGCGGCCGCGTCTGGAAGTTCGGACACAACGTGGACACCGACGTGATGGCGCCCTGGAACACCATCTCGGAGCCGTGGGAAACGCGGCGCAAGACCGGTCTGCACATCCGCCCCGAGTGCGTAGAGCGCGTTCAGCCTGGCGACCTCGTCGTCGCAGGCCGGAACTGGGGCTGCAGCTCGAGCCGCGAGCATGCCCCCGAGAACCTGAAGCTCCTCGGCATCGGGGCGGTCGTGGCGGAGTCGTTCGGTCGAATCTACTTCCGGAACTCGATCGCCATCGCGTTTCCGAACCTCGCGTGTCCCGGCATCCACGAAGGCTGCGAAGAGGGGGACGAGCTCGAGATCGACGTCCGGACGGGGCAGATCCAGAACCTCACACGAAAGATGAGCTTCCAGGCGCAACCCTTTACCCCCGAGATACTTTCAATTCTCGAAAAGGGCGGACTGCTGAACGTGCTCCGGGAGCGCCTGGGCGTTGCAGCGCCCGACTCGACGGGCTCGCCATGAAGCGTGTCGTGGTGGTCGAGGGGGAGGACGCGGCGCCCGAGGCCATGCGGCCGACGCTGGCACTCCTCGAGAAGCTCGCCCTCGAGGTCGAGTGGCTGCGCCCGCCCGTGGGGGAACGCGGAGTGACCGAGCACGGCAACCCCTTCCCGCCCGAGGCCCGCGACGCGATCGACCGCTCCGATGCGACTCTCTTCGGCGCCACGAGCGGAAAGAGCGTCGGAGCGCTTTTCTACCTTCGCTGGGGGAAGCAGACCTACGCAAATGTGCGACCGATCCGTTTTCGGTCCGGTTACCGTAGCCCTCTCGCACGCCCCGACGAGATCGACTTCGTGATCGTTCGGGAGAACCTCGAGGACCTCTACATGGGGATCGAGGGCGATCTTGAAGCCCTGGAGCCTCTGAACCTCCTGAGCGGAACCGCACGGCGTCCCGTCGCCGAGCTTGGCCCGGGACGGTTTGCGCTGAAGGTCATCACCGAGGAGGGATCGAGGCGTGTGGCACGCTTCGCGCTCGAGCTCGCGCGCCGAAGACGCGCCCGAGGCGGACGCGGTCGCGTCACCTGCGGAACGAAGCACAACATGCTGTGGCAGAGCGATGGCCTCTTCCTCAAGGTCGCCCAGGAGACCGCGACCGACTATCCGGACGTCGAGTTCGAGTCGTATATCGTGGATGACCTCGCACGTCGGATCGTAGCCCTCCCCCACGAGCTCGATGTCGTGCTCCTTCCGAACCTCTACGGCGACATCCTCTCCGACGCGGCGGCGGGTCTCATCGGAGGCCTCGGGCTGGCGCCGAGCGGCTGTTACGGCGACTCCTACGCCTACTTCGAGTCGGCGCACGGCTCGGCTCCCGATATCGCGGGCCAGAACCGGATCAACCCGACTGCCACCGTGCTCTCGGCGGTGATGATGCTCGAGTACCTGGGTTTCGAGGATGCGGCCGAGCGCCTGGACCGGGCCGTTACGAGCGTATATGCCGAGGGCCACACGTTGACCCGGGACCAGGACGGGCACGCAACCACGACGGAGTTCTGTGAGGCCGTCGCCTCGAGGTTCTAGTCCGCGCTTCTCACCGGCCTAGCCGCCCCGACGTACTGAGGACTCGAATTCGGGGAGATCGGGTCAGAGCTCCTCCGACCGGAAGACCTCTTCCCCGTCGACGAGCGTCAGGAGGACGGTGGTCTCGCTGATCTCCCCGACGGGGATCTCGAAAAGATTTCGATCGATCACGATGAGATCCGCCGCCTTTCCCGCTTCGATCGAGCCCGTGAGCACCTCCAGGTTGAGCTGGTAGGCTGCGTGGATCGTGTACGCCGCCAGCAGCGTCTCCAGGTCGAGGCGCTGCTCGGGCAGGTAGGGAGGTCGGGTCGGCTCCTCGGGAGGCTGGCGGGTCACCCCCGCCTCTATGGCGTCGAAGGGATCAAGCGGCGTGAACGGATAGTCGCTCCCTGCCGTGATCGTGGCTCCCGCATCCGCGAGCGAACGAAAGGCCATGTTCCGTTTGGCACGCTCGAGCCCTACCGCTTCCCGGATTGCGTCCGCGTAGGTCGGGCGCCCCGGAACCGCCTCGAATCCGAACGCCCACCAGGGTGAGATGTTGGCGATCACGCCGAGCTCGGCAAACCGCGCCCAGTCGTCGGGGTGGGTGAGTTCCAGATGGGTCAGCGCATGGCGCGCCTGACTGCCGGGGTTCGCGCCCCTCGCCGCCTCGACCGCATCGAGGGCCAGGCGGGCCGCGCCATCCCCGATCACGTGAACGTGAATCGCGAACCCTTCCTCATCGAGACGACGGACGTAACGCTTGAGCGTATCGGGATCGAAGTAGGGCTTGCCCGCGTGATCGGCACCCTCGTAGGGATCGATGAGGAAGGCCAGCTTCGCATCGGTATTCCCGTCGAGGTAGATCTTGACGATGCTCGCCCGGAGGCGCTCCGTCGTGTACTCCTCCCGTAGCTCGATGAACTTCTCGAGCTGCGATTCATCCCCGGTCGGATCGAGCAGGAGCGCCATCGACACGCGCAGCTTGAGCTGGCCGAGCCGTTCGAGAATCCAGTATCCGGCGGCGACGTCGGGGTTGACGAGTCGCGCGTCCATGAGCGACGTGTAGCCGTACGCGCTCATTCGCTGCAGCAGGTTGCGCATCAGCCGAAGCGACTGGATCGGTCCCGGCAGCAAGCCCTCATCGATCACCAGGTCGACCGCCTTATCGCGAAGCGTCCCGGACGGCTCGCCCGTTTCGGGATCTCGCTCGATCGTCCCGCCTGGGGGATCCGGGGTGCTGGCGGTCACGCCCACGCGCTCCAGTGCCGCGGAGTTGACCCAGAAGTTGTGCATGTCCTTCGAGATCAGCACGACGGGGCGGCCCGGGAACCGCAGGTCCAGGTCCTCCTTCATCGGGTTGACGTCGGGGAAAAAGACCTCGTTCTGCCAGCCGTAGCCGAGAAGCCACTCCTGGTCTCCGTCTTCCGCGCATTCCTCCACCGCATCCAGGATGGCTTCTCTCGAGAAACAGGCGTCGAGCTGACACAGCGTGCTCAGGAACGATCCGAGATCGGGGTGGACGTGGCTGTCGTGAAGGCCGGGGAGGAGCATTCTCCCATCGAGGTCGATCACCTCGGTCTTCGAACCGATCCAGCGCTCGACCTCGGCGTCGCCGCCGACGAAGACGATCTTGCCCCCGTCCACCGCGACCGCCTCGGCCCAGCTCCGATCCGCGTCAACGGTGTAGACGGCGCCGCCCCGCAGGACAAGATCCGCACCGGTGCCCCCGCACGCGAAGAGGACGAGAATCAGCCAGAACGCGGTGGGCACGCGGACCGAGTTCCGCGACGACGCGCCTGACCTCATCTTCTCGTCCCTTCGGCTCCGGCCCACGTTGGGCCTGCTACCCGCCCGACACGGGATCTTCGGCCTCCGCACACGGAGGTTGGTCGTTCTCCAGATCGTCGAGATAACCCTCGGGAAGGACAACCCGCTGGGTTCCCCCGGACTTACCACGCGGCACCCTCAACGCGGTTCGGGGGAAGGGTTCGTCGGGGTCGAACTCCGCGAGCACCGACTCCAGGTCCGCGAGGGTTTTCACGACCGTCAGCCTCGCACGGAGGCGGGCGCTGCCGCGGAAGCCCTTCGTGTACCAGGTCGCGTGCTTGCGGAACATCCGCAGCGCGCGTTCCTCGTCGATCCACTGCACCAGGAGCTGCGCGTGCTCCCGCATCACGTCCGCGACCTCCCCCAGGCACGGCGGCACCTGGGGCTCTCGCCCGGAGAAGACGTCGGCGAGATCGCGAAATAGCCAGGGGCGTCCGAGGCAACCCCGGCCGATGACGACGCCATCGCAGCCGGTCGTGCGCATCATCCGAAGCGCGTCGAAGCATTCCCAGATATCACCGTTTCCCAGGACGGAAATCGCCGAGACCGCCTGCTTGAGCTCTGCGATCGCCTCCCAGCGCGCCTCGCCGTCGTAGAGCTGGGAGGCGGTACGTGCGTGCATCGCGATCGCCGCACATCCTTCGTCCTCGGCGACTCTTCCGGCATCGAGAAAGGTGAGGTGATCGTCGTCGATCCCCATCCGGAACTTGATGGTCACGGGAATCCGCCCGGCGGAGCGCACCGCCGCCCGGATGAGGTTGCGCAGCAGCCTCGGCTTGAGCGGGATGGCCGCTCCGCCGCCAAGCCGCGTGACCTTGCGCACGGGGCAGCCGAAGTTCAGGTCGATGTGATCGACGCAATCCTCCTCCACGAGCCGTGAAACCGCCTTCCCGAGGTAGTCGGGGTCGACGCCGTAGAGCTGGAGGCTGCGCGGCTTTTCGTCGGGGGCGAAGCGCGCGAGACGTAGGGTCTTCGGATGTCTCTCGACCAGCGGCCGGGCCGTAATCATCTCGCTCACGTAGAGCCCCGCGCCAAAGCGCCGGCAGAGCGTCCGGAACGGGGCATTCGTGACCCCCGCCATGGGCGCCAGCACCACGGGGGGCCACACCCGCAGCGGCCCGATCTCGATCGGATCAAACTCCCCGGCGCGCGCGGGCGGGACGTCGCGGTTGATCTCGCTCCGATAGCCAGCGTCCATGGGCACGCGATACCTTACACCGCGCCGCGACGGCTGGCGTCGCCCGTCGGCGCCTCGAAGCGCTCGGCCTCAGGCGTGGATCGGCGGCCGTCGGTCATGCCAGGGGCGCTGCTCTTCGAGCTGGGCGGCGACCCGCAGCAGCAGGTCCTCCCGAGCGTACGCGGCCACGAGCTGAACCCCGACGGGGAGCCCCTCCTCGCTCCAGTGCAGGGGCAGCGACACGGCTGGTTGTCCCGTGGTGTTGAACGCCGCCGTGAAGGTGCACAGAGGCCCGCTGCGGACGAGCGGTGCCAGCGGCTCGTCGGGGGACGACTCGAACTGGCCGAGGCGCGGCGGAAGCTCGGCGAGCGTCGGTGTCACGAGGAGGTCGAAGCCCTCTGCCCACCACGTGGCAATGGCCCGCGCGTGCTGCTGAAGCTTCTGCACCGCGCGGATGTACTCGGGCCCGGCCACATCGCGGCCCATCTCGGCAAGCGCCCAGGTATAGGGCTCCACGTCGTGGGAACCGATCGGGCGGCCGGTCC
>DAOUZG010000164.1 GCA_030665705.1 Deltaproteobacteria bacterium
CGGGGGGCCGGCCGCTCCAGCTCCTGCGCCCGAACCCGCGTCCGCTCGACCAGTGTCTCGAGCCCCGGCACCGGTGCGTCGGGGCCCCGCGCGCGGACGTCCTGCCGGACGCTATCCACCACCTCTCGTGCGGCCTGCCGCAGGCTCCCGGGCGCACACGAGCAGTCCCGGGCGGCCGCGTTGACCACTCGGTCCACCGCAGGGATGCGGCGAAGCTGTGCGTTGACCGGGTTGGAGGCTTCCATTAGCTTAAGAATGATTCCAAGGCCTTAGCGTCCGGCCAAGTGTAAAGAAAGTGTAAAGAGACTGTAAAGAGTGTAAAGGATCGCGCCGGAGCAGACCCCTTTGGGGGTCGGGACGGCCGCTGGACACGCCGGGGCCCAAGGACATTGACCGGAGCTGCCGTGGATGCGGCTCCCGGATTGAGTAGTTAGCAGGATCGTGGAAATCCATCTCCACATAGCAAACGAAACGGCTGGCCGCCTGGCCGGGTCCGCGTCTAGAAGCGTCTCGCTCCGCGGACCCACGGCGCCTGGGGGCCGGTGCCACCAAGAGGTTCTTCATGCGCAACGAGATCTTCGTGAACGTCGCCCCGCGCGAGACGCGGGTCGCGGTTCGCGAGTCAGACCGGATCGTCGAGCTCCACTTCGAGCGCGCCGCGGAGCGCGGCGTCGTCGGGCGCCTGTACAAGGGGAAGGTCACCCGCGTACTGCCCGGGATGCAGGCGGCCTTCGTAGACATCGGCCTTGAGCGGGCGGGATTTCTCTACGTCTCCGACTACCTGGCCGACCCCGATGATCTAGACTTCGAGACCGAAGCCCCCTCGACGCGCCGGCGTTCCCCGGGAGCGGCGCAGCGCGGCGCGGGTCCCCAGATCCAGAACCTGGTCGCGGAGGGCCAGGAGTTCCTCGTCCAGGTCGCCAAGGAGCCCCTGCGTAATAAGGGGGCGCGGATCACCTCGCGCATCGCCCTGCCGGGACGGCACCTCGTGCTGATGCCGTGGTTGAACCGGGTCGGGGTGTCCCGTCGGATCGACAACGACCGAGAGCGGCGGCGACTACGGGGAATGGTCGAGAGGCTTCGCCCCCGCGAGCTCGGATTCATCGTCCGCACCGTCTCGCACGGGCTGGCCGAGGCCGACCTCAAGGCCGATATCGACTACCTCTCCAATCTCTGGTCCGAGATCCAGACCCGACGCGAGCAGTCCCCCGCCCCGGCGCTCGTGCACGAGGAGCCCCCGCTGCACCTGCGGGTTCTGCGCGACTTCGTCACGCACGAGACCAAGCAGGTCTCCGTCGACAACGCCGAGGCCTACGGAGCGATGCAGCAGTTCGCGCAGCAGTTCATGGCGTTCCGCCCGAAGCTCCACCAGTACAAGGGGGAAGAGCCGCTGTTCGAGAGCCAGCGGATCGAAGCCGAGATTGAGGAAGGAATCGGGCGGAAGGTTTGGCTCAAGTCGGGCGGATACTTGATCATCGACCAGTCCGAGGCGCTTACCGCGATCGATGTCAACACCGGACGGTTTACGGGAGGCAAGAGTAAGAACCTCGAGGAGACCATCCTCAAGACCAACCTCGAGGCTGTCCGTGAGATCGTCCACCAGCTCCGGTTCCGAAATATCGGGGGGCTCATTATCCTCGACGTGATCGACATGGAGCTCTCGGAGAACCGGGAGAGGGTGTTCCGAGCGCTCCTCGAGGCGCTTCGGGAGGACAAGTCGAAGGTCAACATCCTCAAGATTTCGGAGCTGGGCCTGATCGAGATGACCCGCAAGCGGACCCGTGAGAACCTGATCGACCAGCTCTGCGAGCCGTGCGCCCACTGCAGCGGCCGCGGCTACCTTCCATCGGCGCGTACCATCGCGTACAAGATCCTCCGTGAGCTCCCGCGGTCCACCCGGTACATCCGAGCCGAGACCGTGCGTGTCTCCGCCCATCCCGATGTCGTGGAGCTGTTGGGCCAGGAGGAGGCCGACACGCTCGAGAAGCTCCGTCACGAGCTAGGACGAGCGATCGAGCTGTGGCCGAACCCGCGCTTCCACGGGGAGCAGTTCGAGATTACCGGATCGGGTCCACCGGCGGATCGCAGCGCCGAGCCCGCTGAGCCGGCTGAGCCGGCGGCGGCCGCGAGCTCTTAGCCCGAATTCCTCACCGACGCGACTAGCGGCATCGGATCGTCTCGATCCTGCGTCCGGAGCCCGCGCGCCGGAGCTCGATCCGGTAGTGCGGCTCGAAGCCGAGCACCTCGGCGGCGTGGCGCGTGTCGAGTACCATTCCGTATCGCGCGAAGTCCCCGTTCCCCGACCGGAGCACGGCCACCGTCTGCGCAATCCGCGCCAGCGTGTCGCGGACCAGAGCGGGAAGATACAGCGCGCCCGACCGTCCCCGCGCGCCGAGCAGTAACGAGCAAGGGAAGACGTCGCGTCCTGCGACGTTGTAGATCCCGGGCTCATCGGCGTGCAGGGCGAGCACGAGGGATCTGGCAACGTCGCGGTCCGCGATCGCGGAGATCATCGGATCGAATCCCAGAGGCGGCTCTCCGCGCTCGAGGGGCGGAGAGAGAAGGAACTCTCCCGACTCCGTCACGACCGTCGCCGTGCGCAGGATGGTGGTTTGCAAATGGGTATCGTGGAGCTCCGCCTGACACAGCAGGTCGGTATCGATCCACGCGCGGATCTCGTGATCACCCTCCCCCTCGAAGTCCAGAAACTGCTCCTCGTTCACGATGTTCACGTTCCCCGGCTCCGGGCGGTAGACGAACGCGGTCGAGAGGTAGATGAACCGCTGGATCCGCTTCTCGCGCTTGCAGTGCTGAAGCAGCCGGCGTGTCTCGGACACCAGGACGTGAACGTTTCCGGGAACACGCTCGCCCGGACGCTCCTGCACGAACGGGAGATGGATCAGAGAGTCGAGCCGTGCACGCGCGAAGCGCTCCGACTGGAAGAAGCTCATGATGTGACGTGCCTTGGCGAGATCGAGACGCTGGTAGACGCACTTATGCCGGTAAGGTTCCAGGAAGCTCGGACTCGGACCTGTGTCCACGCCGAGCACCAGTGCGACGTCCGGATCGTGGTAGAGGGCTTTGACTAGACGGCGCCCCACGATGGAATCCACGTGGGTGACGAGAACGCGCCTCACGACCTACCCCGTCCTGCCGCGGCGCGAGAGGACCCCCCGGTCGACCATCTCCTGAATACGCCGCCGGACCTGTTCCGCCATGTAGCGAACCGCGTGCGGATCTGTGGCCGCTTCGGGCGTGTACTCCTCGTAAAAGTGTAATGGCTCTCCGTACCGGATCTCGTACTTGACCGGATACGGGAGTAGCCCGAGCGGACCGAAAAGCGGAAAGGTCGGCGTGATCGGAAAGACCGGAAGACCGAGAAGCCGTGCCAGTGACTTGATGTCGTAGAGAATCGGCGCCTGATCGTCCGCGCCCACGATCGCGACGGGGATGATCGGGACGCGGTGACGCAACGACTCCTCGACGAAGCCGAGGTGAAAGCGCTGGAGAACGTAGCGCTCCGCCGCACGCTTCCGAATCCCGTCGATCCCCTCTGGAAATACCAGCACGAGCTGCCCGCCCCGCAGCAGCTCGCGGAAGTTCTCACGTGTGCCGATCACCTGGCCCACTCGAGCGAAGAAGACGTTGACGAAGGGGAGCGTCCCGGCCCATCGCTCGACGATCGTGCGGACGATACGCGGGGGCGTGAGCCGAAGCACGAGGTCCACGATGATCATCGTCGCATCGAACGGTAAGAGCCCCCCGTGGTTAGCCGCCAGAATCGCGCCCTTCTTCTCGGGGATCTGCTCGTGTCCCGAGCTCTCGACTCGGAAGTAGTAGCGGTAGAGCATTCGGAAAAAGGCGAGCGCCCGGCGCCCCACCCGACCCGAGAGCCCCAGGGGGTCGTAGGGGTGGGCACCGAGCTGCTGCGCCGCGAGGTGAATCCGCTCCTCGCTTTCCGGATCGAGCAGCCAGCCCGCCATCCGATCGACGAAGCCCTCCATCGGATCGGGCTCGTCCGACAGGGAGACCTCGGGCACGGGTGGTCCCAGGTCCGGCATGTCGCTCACCGGCGTCGGACGTCGGGGTTCCGGCTGCTCGGGCTCGTCGGTGGGCGCTTCCCGAATCGTTCGCTCCCGGAGCCGGATCAGAAACGGGAGGGTTCCGTCACCCTGCAGAAAGGGATCCGACCCCAGGCCTCCCCTCCCCTCGCCGGACGGCCGAGTCACGAATCCGCCGCCGCTGGATCCCGCGCGATCAGCTCCTCGGCCAAGGCCGCCATGCCCTTCGCGATCGTCGAACTCGGGGCGTACTCGAAGATCGTCTGGGCATGGCTCTGAGCCTCGTCGATCGCGACGGAGTAGCCGAGCGTGGTCTGGGCGACCTCCTTCGGGAAGTGTTCCCGAAGCTTCAGCAGAATCTCCCGGGCGAGCCGCGTTCGGCGGGAGAACGTGGGGACCACCATCGTGATCCGAAGACCGGGATGGCGGAATCGTGTGCGGACCATCTCGACGGTGCGGGTGATCTCGGCAGCACCGTCGAGGGCCAGGTAGGTCAGGGGAACGGGGATCACGACCTCGGTGGCGGCCAACAGGACGTTAAGAGTGATGGGGCCAAACGAGGGCGGGGCGTCAAACAGGACGAGGTCGTAGCCTCGTACCCCGGTGAGGGCCTCGCGCAGGTGCAGGTGTTCTCCGCCGCTCGGCTCGGGCAACCCCTCCGGGAACAGCGCCAGCGATTTGTTCGAGGCCACGAGGTCGAGCCGGGGCGGACGCACACTGAGAATCGGGAGGGGAGGGCGCGTATCCTCGCCGAGGACGGTATCGAGAAGCAGATCGAGCGCGGTGCGCCGCTGCGCGCCGACCTCGACCCCCAGAATCTTCCCGAGCTGGCCCTGTGGGTCGAGGTCAACGAGAAGCACGCGTTGACCCTTCGACCGGGCCAGGTAGTCCCCGATGCTGGAGACGAGGGTCGTCTTGCAGCTGCCTCCCTTCTCG
>DAOUZG010000245.1 GCA_030665705.1 Deltaproteobacteria bacterium
CGCCGAGCGGCGGGTCCCTCTGCTCGTACCGCAGGAGCACCTCCGGCTCCGGATGCCCGGCATCCGCACCCGGGGCGCCTGCCTGCAGTAAGGCGTGGAGGTCGGTCCAGGCGCGAACCTCCGTGCTGCAATCCGGGCAGACCGGGTAGTGCCCACGGAACTCCGCGAACTCCTCCCCACCCGCGTCGGACAGAAACGCGGCGAGATCGATGTCGAACGCTCTGCGACAGCTCATCTCGCGATCCTCTCTCCCCATACAGTCTGTGTCCCGGCCGGGATCGGCTCACCCATCTCCGGGAACCGCCTCGAAGCGCTGCCGAAGCGCCCGGAGTCCATCGCGTAAACGTCGTTTCATCGTGCCGAGCGGAATGCCGGTTGTCTCCGACACCTCCTGGTAGGTTCTGCCCTCCAGGTAGACCCCTTCAATCACGCGGCGCTGCTCCTCTGGGAGCTCTCGCACCGCCGACCAGAGCTCGTCGCGGCCTCCCTGGGGCGGACGTACGGCAGCTTCCTTCGAGGCGTCGTCCCAGGGCAGGTGGTCCTTCTCGTGGTGACGGAGCCGTTCCTTGAGGCGGTCCACGAACTTGTTACGCGTGATGATGCGCACGTAGCCCACGAACGCCTTCGGGTCTCGCAGTCGACCCGCGCGGGCGTTCGCGACCACCGACATCATGACCTCCTGCCGCAGATCCTCCCACTCCTCGCGGAAGTCATAGGCGCGCAGCTGGACCAGGAAGCCGGTGATGAGCCGGTTGATCTCGAGGAAGGCGAGCCGGTCACCGGCCAGGAGGCGTCCCTGGATCGCGGTCCAGTCGGGAGCTCCGCCGCTCACGTAGACAGAAGCTAACGAACCGAGGCGGACCGAGAAACCCAAGGAAGTTCAAGAACTTGGGACTCGTGATCCAGAACCAGCCGCGACACAGACCTACCGGTTAATCGAAGGGAGGTCCAAGCGATGCGCAACTGGATGACGGTTTTGGGATTGGCACTGGTCTTCGGCTTTCTGGGCGCGGCCCCGGGCGTCTCCGATGAGCTCCCGGTCGGGTCGGGCACTCTCCAGGCAATCAGACCCGACGGTCAGGAGATTGGAAGCTGCCCTCTCGAGCACACCGATGTGACGGTTGAAATCGCCGGGTTCGTCGCCCGGGTAACGGTCACGCAGCGCTTCGAGAATCCCTTCGCGGATCCGATCGAGGCGCTCTACACGTTCCCCCTCTCGGAGCGGGCCGCTGTGGATGCCATGCGGATCCGCACGGGAGAACGGGAGATCCGAGGCGAGATTCGTCGGCGGGAAGAGGCTCGGCGCATCTACGAGGAGGCGAAGAGCCGGGGGCAGCTCGCGGCGCTGCTCGATGAGGAGCGCCCCAACATCTTCACGCAGGCAATCGCCAACCTGATGCCGGGCGAGGCGGTGGAGATCGTGATTGAATACGTCGAGCCGCTCAAGTACGAAGCGGGGACTTTCGAGTTCACCTTTCCGACGGTGGTCGGCCCCCGCTTCATTCCGGGTGAAGCGCGCGTGCCGGATGCCTCGCGCATCACCCCGCCCGTGACGCTGGAAGGAACGCGCTCCGGTCACGACATCGGGATCTCGCTGGACATCCATGCGGGCGTGCCGATCCTGAGCCTCGACTCGCGGCTTCACGAGATCGACGTCGAGCGCCCTGACGACGATCGGGCACGCGTCACACTGCGCCAGAAGCGGGAGATTCCCAACCGCGACTTCGTTCTCCGCTATGCCGTTGCCGGAGACGAGGTGCGAAGCGGTTACCTCGTGCATCGCGATGGGGGCGACGGTTACGTGACGTTCGTCCTCCTTCCGCCGAAGCGCGTGACGGGCAAGACCGCTGCGCCCAAGGAGCTGGTCTTCGTCATCGACCGCTCTGGCTCCCAGAACGGCCTGCCGCTCACCAAGGCGAAGGAGACGATGCTCTGGATCCTCGAGCACATGAACCCGAACGACACCTTTCAGGTCGTCTCCTTCTCGAGCTCCACCGAGATGCTCTTCGACCGCCCGCAGCGGGTCAGTGCCGAGACGAAGCGCCGCGCGCGTGCGTACATCAACGGGCTCCGGGCGAACGGCGGAACGATGATGGCGGAGGCGGTTCAGCGGATCACGCAGGTCCCCGCTGATGACAATCGGCTGCGGATCGTCACGTTCATGACGGACGGGTACATCGGGAACGATTTCGAGGTGATAGACCTCGTGCGCCGGCTCCGCGGAACCTCGCGCTGGTTCCCGTTCGGCACCGGGAACTCCGTCAACCGCTTCCTTCTCGAGAACATGGCGCGCTACGGGGGAGGCGAGGCGGAGTACGTGCTCTTGAACGAGCCGGGAGACGTGGTCGCAAAGAAGTTCTACGACCGAATCGCCTCGCCCGTGCTGACCGACGTCTCGCTCGAGTTCCGGAACCTCGACGTGATCGACATCCTTCCCACTGCGGTGGGGGACGTCTGGGCCAACCGGCCGCTCATGATCCAGGCTCGATACCGAAAGCCCGGGAAGGGCTCGGTGGTCCTGCGTGGCTTCCGGCAGGGAAAGCCCTACCGGCAGGAGCTCGAGGTCGAGCTTCCGGGCCGGGAGCGGTCGTCCGCCGCGATTGCCTCGATGTGGGCGCGCGCGAAGGTGGACGAGCTGATGGCGCAGGACCTGCGGGCGTTGCAGTCGGGAAACTTCCCGGCCCCCCTCAAGGAAGAGATCGTCGGGGTCGCACTTGCGCACCGGATCCTCTCGCCGTTTACCTCCTTCGTCGCGGTCGAGGATCGCGTTGTAAACGAGGGCGGTGAGGTTCGAACCGTCACCGTGCCGGTCGAAATGCCCCAGGGCGTGACCTACGAAGGCGTGTTCGGTGAGGCGCGTCAGGATCTGGGGGCGGCACCGTCGGCTGCGTACAAGTCGCGCGGGCGTTCAGGGAAGATCCTGAGCCAGCAAAGAACGGGGATGCCTGCGTGGAATGCCGTGGACGCACCCAAGGCCGCCCAGGAGGCCTCCAGGCTCCCCGTTACGCCGGCAGAGCCCCTCTCCTCTGAGGCGCGCAAGCGACTCGACCCCGCACTGCTGGCGCTCGTCGAGGGGCGGCAGGCAACGGTCGCGAGCCGTCACGTGATTGACGGCAAGATCCGGGTGAAGGTCGTGACCCGCGACCGCTCCGACGAGACGCTCGAGGAGCTACGCGAAGCGGGCCTGCAGATCTCTCTTAGAACCGACTCCTACGTCATCGGCGAAATCGAGGTCGGTAAGCTCGCAGAGCTGGCCGAGCTGGAGGCGGTGACAACCATCGCCCTGCCCTAGAATCGGGGCGCGCCTCACACCCCCC
>DAOUZG010000242.1 GCA_030665705.1 Deltaproteobacteria bacterium
TGGCGACGCTGACCGTGGACGAGGCCCGCGCCGCGATTACGGACGGTGTGGTGCAGGGGGGGATGATCCCGAAGCTCGAGTGTTGCATGCAGGCAGTGAGCCAGGGCGTCCGGTTTTCCCACATCGTCGATGGAAGAGTTCCCCACGCAATCTTGCTCGAGATCTTCACGGATGGAGGGGTAGGGACCCGTGTCGGCGCGAGCTGAGCCGAGCGTTGTCCCGAAGGACTTCGTCTCGCTGGCCGATTGGCCGCGCGAGGCGCTCGAGCAGATCCTGGCGCGGGCGCGAGAGCTCAAGGAGCTCCGGCGCAAGGGGGTTCCCGTGCGCACGCTGGAGGGCCGGTCGATCGCCCTCTACTTCGAGAAGCCGAGCCTCCGCACGCATGTCACCTTCGAGGTGGGTGTCTTCGAGCTCGGGGCCCACCCCGTCTTCCTCCCACCGGGGCAGGTTCGACTCGGGTCGCGCGAGTCCGTGGCCGACGTGGCGCGGAACCTCTCGCGCTGGTGTCATGGGTTGGTTGCCCGCACCTTCAGCCACGCGCTCGTCGAGGAGCTCGCCAGCAACGCCGCAATTCCGGTGATCAACGCTCTCACCGACGACCTGCACCCCTGCCAGGCGATGGCCGACGCCCTGACCGTGGCGGAGCACGGCGATCTCAGGCGGGTGCGCCTCGTGTACCTCGGCAACGGGAACAACGTCGCCTGCTCCCTCATCCACCTCGCCGGACGCCTGGGGCTCCGGCTGACGGTTTGCACGCCGACGGAGCTTCGCCCGTCGGAAGAAACGGTCCGGTGGGGTGTAGAGGCTGCGCGTCAGGAAGGGGGCGAGCTTCGTCTGGAGACGGATCCCGGAAAGGCCGTTCGGGACGCCGATTTCCTCTACACCGATACGTGGTACGACATGGGCGAGGAGTCGCACGCGGACGAGCGCCGCGCCATCCTGCGGCCCTACCAGATCAACGCCGAACTCCTGGCGCTGGCTCCGGCCCAGGCCCGGGTTCTCCACTGCCAGCCGGCCCACCCGGGAGAGGAGATCACCGCAGAGGTGATGGGTGCGGACGAGTCTCTCGTCTTCGAACAGGCCGCGAACCGCCTGCATACCCAGAAGGCGATCCTGGAGGTCCTGGTGATGCCGCCTCCGGGGACCCGCGCCTGACAGGCGCGTCCAATCTCGCCATACGGGTTCAGCTTTCCCCTGCCTGGGCCGATACCTACGGCCGGATGATGCCGTCCTGTGGAGTGTCGGCGGGGTGTCGCGCCGTGGGTGGCACGGCGCGAAAGCACGCGCCTGCACCGGCCTGGCCACGAACCTTGGGGGGACGATGAGCCGCGTCATCGGAATCGACCTCGGGACCACCAACTGCTGTGTAGCCGTGGTCGAGGACGGCCACCCGGTCGTCATCCCGAACACGGGCGGGTATCGAACCACGCCGTCTCATTTTGCGGTGGCCGAGGATGGCAAGCGCCTTGTCGGTCATCTCGCCAAACGGCAGGCCATTACCAACGCGCGCAACACCGTATACAACGCCAAGCGTCTCATCGGCCGGAGCTTCGACTGCCCGGAAGCCGAACGCGCCCGCGCGATGTGCCCGTATGAGATCGTCGAAGGGCCGAACCGGGACTGCCGCGTCCGTGTCGCGGGCCGCGTCTACACGATTCCCGAGATCTCCGGGATCGTGCTTCGGGAGATGAAGCGCGTCGCGGAGGAGTACCTGGGGGAGCCGGTCGACCGAGCGGTGATCACGGTCCCGGCCTACTTCAACGACGCGCAGCGGCAGACCACGAAGGATGCGGGCCGTATTGCGGGTCTGGAGGTGCTCCGAATCATCAACGAACCAACGGCCGCGGCCCTGGCGTACGGGTTCGGGCGCGACGAGGCCGAGAAGATCGTGGTCTACGACCTCGGCGGCGGGACCTTCGACATCTCGATCCTGGAGAAGGGGGGGGGTGTGCTCGAGGTACTGGCCACCGCGGGCGACACCTTCCTGGGGGGCGAGGACATCGATCTGGCTCTTGTTGACCGGATGGCGCAGATCTTCCTGGAGCAGGAGGAGATCAACCTGCACGGGGACACGATGGCGCTCCAGCGCCTCAAAGATGCGTGCGAAAAGGCCAAGTGCGATCTCTCCCACACGGACGAGACCGAGATCCACCTCCCCTTCATTGCCGCCGACGAGAACGGTGCGGCGAAGCACTTCTCGTACACGTTGAACCGCGAAGAACTCGAGGAGTTCACGCGGGAGCTGGTCGAGCAGACCCGCTCGATCTGCGAGGCCGCGCTCGCCGATGCCCGGACCGAGAAGGAGGATATCTGCCAGATTCTCCTCGTCGGTGGTCAGACTCGGATGCCCCTCGTGCAGCGCGTCGTCACCGACTTCTTCGGAAAGGTCCCCCATAAGGGCGTCAACCCCGACGAGGTGGTGGCAATCGGTGCGGCCATCCAGGCGGCGATGCTCTCCGAAGGTTTCGAGGGCCCGCTGCTGGTGGACGTCACGCCGCTGTCGCTCGGAATCGCCACCTACGGGGGCCACATGGCTCGGATCATCGAGCGGAACACCACCGTACCGACCTCGAAGAAACAGATCTTCACCACGACGCGGGACGACCAGCCGGCCGTCAAGATCCGCGTGCTCCAGGGCGAGAGTGAACGCGCGGACGAGAACGACCTCCTCGGCGAGTTCATCCTGACCGGGATCCGCGCTGCCAAGAAGGGGGACCCCGAGATCGAGGTCAACTTCGACATCGACGCCAACGGCATCGTCAGCGTTTCGGCGCGCGATCTGGGCACCAACCAGGAACAGTCGATCCAGGTGAACCCGAGGGGAACGCTCGTTCCCGAGGAGCTGGATCGGCTCGTGGAGGAGTACAGCGCCGACGCGGTCCGGTTGAAGGACGACCCCGGTGGATGATGCCAAGCGCGACGAGCTCTCCAAGCTGCTGCGTCGCGGTCTCAACCACTACGGATTGGGAGAACTCGAGGCCGCAATCGCCTACTGGGAACGAGTCTGCAACCTCGACCCGGACAACGAAGCGGCGCGGGACTACCTCACCAGTGCCTACGAGGAGATGGGTCGCCCCCCCAGCGGTTCGCGGCCTGGGCCCGGCGAGGAGGGCGCCGAGCCCGACCTTCCGGAATCCCCGACCGTTCCGACCAAGCCGCCGGAGAAACCCGACGACCTCGTGGTGACGGGGCTGGCGCTGTACCGGGCCGGCCGGCTCGAGGAGGCACGGACCCGTCTGGAAAAATCAGCCCGGTTGGAGCCCGATCGGCTCCTGTTCGCCAGCGAGCTGAAGAGCCTGTTGGAAGTGCCCGACGTTCCGCGCCAGCTCGATCCGCAGGCGATCGACGCCTACCTGGC
>DAOUZG010000243.1 GCA_030665705.1 Deltaproteobacteria bacterium
AGGTCGGGAAGAGCGAGTCCTCGCGCCGCGCCGTGATGTCTCACACCGGCTCACTGGCCGGTTCGTCTCAGATCTGGGAAGGCCTCTTTCGCCAGTGCGGGATCATTGAAGCCTCAGGAGTCGACGAGGTCTGCGACGTGATCCTGGCTCTCCACCACCTAGGCCGCAATCCGGGTCGGCGCCTGCTCGTCTCCGGCGGCGGCGGTGGACTCGGAACATACGCTGCGGACCTGGCGGAGCAGGAGGGTCTGGCGATTCCCCCTCTGGAAGCGGAGACGCTTACGCGGATGCAGAAGATCCTCAACCGGGAGGGCGCGGTAGCGAGCAATCCGCTGGACATCGGGGCTCCGTTGATCCCGCCACCCGCCTTCGACGCAGCCATGCTCGAGGCGGCGAGGAACCCCTCCACCGACATCCTGGTCTTCGACCTGGCACTCAACTTCGCCTATCGCATGCACGGAGACGAGGGCCTACACAGAGCCGCAGACGTCCTCATCGGTGCAAGTCGGGAGGCGCGAAAGCCTGCGGTCGTCGTGTTGTACTCGCGCGCCATCGGAGCCGGCGATCTCGTTCTGGAAGAGGCGCTCCGACGACTGCGAGACAAGCTCGTCGAGAACGGAATCCCCGTCTATCCGTCCATGCCGAGGGCGCTGCGGGCGATCTCGCTCGTGAACAGCTAACGAGCGAGGAACTCGACGGTGTCCGTTCGAGATCGCGGAGCGCTACTACGAGCGGGTGGAGGCCCCGAGCCCACGAAGCCGGCCGGGCGGGGAATGGGCGATTCCACACGCCCTCCCAGGAGCGGTCGAGGTCGAGTCGGCGCAAACCGACTGGGATGCGCAGTGTTGGCCGGAGGCCGAGGGGGTTTGTTAGCTTTCCACACGCCGGCCGGACATCCGTCTGGGCCTACAGGAAAAACCCTTGAGCCGCTGGTGATCTGGATCGGCAACGCTGGTCTAGCGAGGGGGCAGCGATGGAAGAGATGAGACACAACCCGTCGACGAGGAGGCCCGGCAGGAGCCCCTCGTCCGCGAAGGCGACTCCGGCTCGAAAGAAGGCGAGCAAGAAGGCAGCTCGACCGGGGGCTTCCCCGTCTGTGCCCAAGGCGAAGAAGACCACAACGCCGAAGCCCTCGACACGGGCAAAGTCTGCCGCGAGGCCTGGAGTTGGCCTCCGGGTCACGCCGGAGGAGCGGCAGCGTCTGATATCGGAAGCAGCCTACCTGCGTGCGGAGAGGCGCGGCTTTGTCGGCGGTGACGCAGCGGAAGACTGGCTCCGGGCCGAAGTAGAAGTCGACGCACGGCTGATGGACGAGTCTCGCCGACTGCGTGGACAGAAGCCTCGGAAGTGAGCCAGCGGTAGGCCGACGGGTCAGACGCTCCCCGGGGCGATCCCGGACCCGGATCTCTCACCGGGTTGACGGCTGCAGTAGCCAACCCGTTGCCCCGGGCTACGTGGCCATCATTCGCTCCATGGGGGACGGCTCCTCGTACGGGAGCCGCCTGATGTCGACGAGCGCGGTGCGAAGCTCGAGGCGCGGCACGCTCTGCGGGACGCGGCAGTAGACGTAGGAGGTCGCGCAGTAGTCGTCCACGCGTTCGAAGATCCCTCGTGCCAGAACGCCCCGTGAGGGGCCGCGATCCCAGCCGAGGCCGGCTGCGGGATGGCTGGCCGCGAACTCCTCGAACTGCTTCTCCTGGCCTTCGCCGAACAGCGCGTAGCCGATCTGTTGAATGGTGACCCGAAGATCCGACGTGAAGATGATCGGGTCCGCCAGGTGCCAGCGGTAGAAGCCGACGAAATCCGGATTCGGCCCGCCGTCGGGTCCGCGGACCTCCAGCGGTGCGCCGGCGTACCAGGCGTTGTGAGGGCCCATGCCCCACGCGCTCCCGACGTAGTCCTCCAGCCCGGTGCCGCAAATCGTCGGGTACTCGCCGTCTCCGTCTCGGTAGACCTTTACCTCTCCTTCGCCGTACCAGATGCCTCCATCGAGCACCCGGATCCCGAGGTTGCATCCGAGGAACCGGCCGGGGCCTTGCAGTCCCTCCTCGATGACGAAGTCACGCCCCATCGTCGTCGGGTTCTCCCGACGGAAGCTCGCGTGCAGGTAACCCGCGTCGGGGGGGAGCTCGGGCTCGAGCGTGTAGTCGATTTGATAGAAGAGGTGAACGCGACGCCGGGAGCTGTTCGTGAACTCCACACGAATCCGGTCCCCGAACGGCATCGGGAAGTAAGCGTTGAAGCCGCGGCCCTCGTGGATCGACGTGAGGGCCGAGTGTAACGGGATCGGCCGGCCGAGTGGCGCCCCGAAGAAGTCGGTACAGGGGATCGAGATGCTGGGCTCAGGGCGATCGTTGTAGAAGACCTCGAGAACGAGTGCCCGTATCTCCTCGGGGGGCATGGGCGGGAAGGTCATCCAGATGTGTCGAAACGTCCCCGGCCCTCGAAGGTCGGCGAGGACCAGGCGCTCGCCCGGCTTGACGTGCCTCGCGGGTGCGCCTTTCCGGCCCAGCGAGGCCTTGCCTCCCGCACCGCGCTCCCCGGTCGGGTTCTCGAAGGTCACCGCCCGACAATCCAGGTTCAGGTCTATCCTCGATGGGTTGAAATGATCCTGCACCGCTGCTCCTCCCCGAACCGCGGTCAGCCTCGGAGAAAGCTCACGAGAAGCTGGCTGACCCGATCCGGCTCGTCGAGCTGCATCCAGTGGCTCGAGTTTTCGATACGCTCGTAATGCCACGAACCCGCGATGTACCGCTCCGACCGGATCATCAGCTCCTCCGTCAGATAGGCGTCGCCCGTGCTCCAGACGCCAAGCGTGGGTGCCTGCACAGGGGGCAGCGCGGGACCCTCCTGCAGCTGGGTCCGAGGATGCACGTTCGCCCGGTACCAGTTCAGTCCTGCCGTCAGCGCTCCCGGACGGGAGAGGTCCTTGACCCACTGCTCCAACTCCGAGTGGTTCTGAGTCCACTCACGGAACAGCCTCCAGTCCTCACGAGTCAGGAGCTCCTCCGCAATCCCCTCGAACTGGAACAGGAGCATGTACCAGGATTTCTCGCGCTGCTCGACGGGGGGATCTCGGTAGCTCGATGGATGGCCGACCGACATGGCGACGAGACGCTCGACCCTTTCCGGGGTGAGCGACGCGAGCAGCCAGGCCAGCGGAGCGCCCCAGTCGTGGCCCACCACGTGCGTCCGGGTGACCTCCAGCGCATCGAGAATCCCGATCACATCGTTGAAGATGATCGGCAGCGCATAGCTCTCCGCCGCGGCCGGCTTGGCCGACTCGCCGAAGCCACGCAGATCCGGTGCAATCACCCGGAACCCGGCCTCG
>DAOUZG010000231.1 GCA_030665705.1 Deltaproteobacteria bacterium
AGATCCTCGACCTTCAAGACACGATGGCCGACAAAGCGCAGGACATCGCGGGAACGTTCATGGATCGCGAGATGCCGATTCCCGAGTCGATGAAGCGGCCGCTCATGGAGCTCGTGCACGCGGTTCGCCGCACCTGCGATCAGGCCGGCACCATCATCGACGAGCTCGACGAGCTCGTGGAGACCGGCTTTCGGGGGAGGGAGGCGGCCCGGGTCGAACGGATGATCGATGAGCTCGGAAAACTGGAGACGGAGACGGACCAACTCGGGGTCGTCGTAACGCGGGAGCTCTTCCGCCTCGAGTCGGAGCTCTCCCCGGTGACGGTGATCCTCTGGTATCACGTCATCGGCTGGATCGGGAATCTCGCGGACAACGCCGAGAAGGTCGGCAACCGCCTCCGCCTGCTAATCGCGCGCTAGCGCGCTGCGAACTCTCGCGCTGCAGACTCTCGGTTATGAGCGGTTCACGACGACGAAGAGCGTTCCGTCGCCTCGCTGAACCAGCAGCAGAACCCGATCCTCGGCGCTACCGAGCTCCTTCTCGAGGTCTTCGACGCTTCGCACGGCGCGGTGGTTGGCCTCGAGGATTACGTCGCCCCGGCGGAGCCCCTCCTTGCCAGCGGGCGATCCGCGCTCCACCTGGCTGATGAGCACCCCGCGGGTGTCGTCTTCGAGCTCGAGGGTCTCCCGGGCCTCGTCGGTCAGCTCTTCGACCTCGAAGCCCCACTCGGAGCTCGGCGAGGGAGCCGAGGTCTTACGGACCTCCGGCTGGTCCATCTCGTCGAGAACGGCCTCGAGGTTCTTGCGCTTCCCGTCGCGCACCACCACGATGGGAACCTCGGTGCCGGGTGGAGTTGCGGCGACTCGGCGCGGGAGGTCGTCGTAGCTTTCGATCGGCATCTCGTTGAACTCGACGATCACGTCGCCACGCTGGAGCTTGGCGCCCTTCGCCGGGCTCCCCTCGAAGACCTGCGACACGAGGGCCCCGTGCGGCTTGTCGAGCCCGAACGTCTCCGCGAGCTCCGGGGTGACGCGCTGGATCTGGACCCCGAGCCAGCCCCGCGTCACCGAGCCCGAGACTCGGAGCTGCGGGAGGAGTTCCTTAGCCATGTTGATCGGGATCGCAAAGCCGATCCCCTGGCCTGCCGCGTTGATCGCGGCGTTGATCCCGACCACACGGCCCTGCGCATCGATCAGCGGGCCGCCCGAGTTGCCGGGATTGATGCTTGCGTCGGTCTGGAGGAAGTCGTCATACGGGCCCGCGTTGATGTTGCGGCCCTTGGCCGAGAGGATCCCCACCGTCACGGTGTGATCGAGGCCGAAGGGGTTCCCGATCGCCATGACCCAGTCGCCGACGCGGATCTGGTCCGAGTCCCCGAGGGGAGCCACGGGTAGGGGCTCGGGCGTTTCCACCTTGAGGAGCGCCAGGTCGGTCTTCGGGTCGGTGCCGACGACCTCCGCTTCGAGTTCTTGACCGTCCGTCAGCGCGGCCACGATGCGGTCGGCTCCCTCGATCACGTGGTTGTTCGTGACGATGTATCCATCCTCGGAGAGCAAGAAGCCGGAGCCGGTCGACTCCGTCGGGAAGCGTCGCTCGCGGTGGGGGCCGCGCCGACCGAAGAACTCCTCGAAGAGCTCCTCGTGAGAGCCGAGCTTGGAGCGGGTCTTGCGCTCGGTCTGGATGTTGACCACCGCCGGAGAGAGCGCTTCGGCCAGATCGGCAAACGACTGGGCCTGGCCCGAGACAGCGCCCAAGGAGCCCTCTCGCCAGAAAGCCTCCGTGGCGTCCTTGGCAGCCGCCGTTCGCGAGCGAAGGTCGACCTGGATGTCCAAACCGTAGGTGGCGAGGAGGAACGCGGCCCCGAGGAAGGCCGCCGCCGCCGCAATTCTCGCGCGAGTCATACCTCTAACCTCTCGTCGTTCTGCCCGTTTCGACCTGACCGCAGCACCGGGGGGACCGAACCGCGGTCCCGGGACGGCGGCCCCCTGCCAAGAGCGTTCCCCTCCGCAAGCTTAGTGCCCGCCCGAGGGAAGGCAACTCGAACAGTGGCGGCCCGTCCCGGACCGGTGTCGCCCCCGGGATCAGGACAGCGGGCGCCCGCCGGGCGCCGTGGCCGTGCCGAAGCTTCATCGCTCGAGTTGGACGCTTCTTTCCACGCCGCTATTTCATCCAGACGCGATGCACGAGAGCGCACTCGAAGCGGCGCGAGAGCTCCTCACCAACTTCGCCGGGCTTCCCGGGTCGGAGGCCGAGGCGCCGGGGCGTGTGAACCTGATCGGGGAGCACACCGACTACAACGGCGGACTCGTGCTGCCTGCCGCGCTCGCCCAGCGCACCGCCGTCGCCGTCCGGTTCTCCGACGGATCCCGCGTGAGGGGGGTCTCCCGTGAAGAGGGCGCCGCAGAATCGGAGCTGGAGGCGCCCCCCGGCCGTGCCTGGCTCGACTACGTGCGGGGAGTCGCCCTCGAGCTCTCGGCCACCCACCGGATCCCGCGCCGTGGCTTCGACGTTGCTGTTGCGGGGGAGGTCCCCGGCGGCTCCGGCCTGTCGAGCTCGGCCGCCCTGGAGGTGGCCACGGCGCTTGCCCTGGGGGCCGCAGCCGACCGACCGTTCCGCTCCGATGAGGCGCTCGATCTGGCCCGCCTGTGTCAGCGGGCCGAGTCGGGCTTCGTCGGGGTCCCCTGCGGGATCCTCGACCCGTTCGCATCGCTCCTGGCCCGGGAGGGCGAGGCGATTCTCCTCGACTGTGCCCGGATGACGTGGGAGGCGGTGCCGCTCCCGACCCAGCTCGAGCTCGTCATCGTGGACACGGGTGTCCGGCGAGCCCTCCGTGAAGGGGGTTACAAGACGCGCCGAGAGGAGTGCGAGCAGGCGCTCGAATCGTCTCGAGGGGTGCTTGCGAGAACGATCGCGACGCTATCGGAGATCGGTCCGCACGAGCTCCCGGCTCTCCGCGGGGCGCTGCCGTCTGTCCTCTATCGACGGGTGCGCCACGTCGTGACGGAGAACCGGCGTGTTCACGCGTTTGCGAACGCACTGCGCCACGCCCACCTTCCGGTGGCGGGGGAGGCACTCTACGGTTCGCACGCCAGCCTCCGGGACGACTACGAGGTGACGTGTGACGAGAGCGATCTGCTCGTCGAGCAGTCGCGGACCCTCCCCGGGGTCGTGGGGGCGCGCATGACCGGGGCCGGGTGGGGAGGCTGCACGGTCCACCTGGTCGAATCGGATCATGCACAAGAGGTACTGGAGAGGCTGCAGGCGGGATTCGCGGCTCGCTTCGGCCAGGTCCCCCGCGCCTGGCGCACACGCCCGGGCCCGGGCGCACGCACCTCCGGCTGAGTGGTTGGCCTGGAGCTAGCCGGAACGGGGCCGGAGGCTTCCCGGTCGGGGCTCTCCGGCCTCCGAACTCCGTCAGTTCCTAGGGGCTCGGTTGCGACCGGCCTCCGTTGGCGCCCCTCCCTGGGAAGGCCGCCGGCCCCCGCGTCCGGAAGGCGTCCGGCCTCGACCGGGAAGCCTTCCCAGAACACGGCGCCGAAAGCCTTCCCGGTCGGGGCTCTCCGGCCTCCGAAGTCCGTC
>DAOUZG010000031.1 GCA_030665705.1 Deltaproteobacteria bacterium
CTACAGACGGGGGATCGATGTGGATCCCACCTGGCGCCAGGCGCTGAGCGAACGGATCGAGCGGATCCGCAGGCAAACCGGCGTGCCGGCCCACCCCCCGCACCGCTGGGCGAAGGACCCCGAGAGCCCCCCTCAACTCACCCTCCCGGGGCTCCTGGCCCCGCCGGCGTCGCGATGCGCCCCCGCCATCGCGGCGGAAACACCACCCAGCTCGGTGAGCAATGCGGGCTAGACTCTCGCTGTGCGTACCCTGGAGAGCTGGGCACCCCGGCGGGGCCTTTCCATCCCCGCGGTCACGATTCTCGATCCGGACGGCGAGATCATCGAAGAGGATCAACGGCGTCTCACCCGCTACCTGATCCAGTCGGGAAGGGGCGCCGACATCGTCTTTGCGAACGGCACCACGGGCGAGTGGGCGACGCTGGGTGCAAAGAGCCGGGACCGCCTCCTGCAGGTCGTTGTCGAGGAAGTGCGGAAGGTCAACACTCGACTGGAGTCCTCGGGCCATCGACGGGTCGAGGCCTGGGTGGGCGTGACCGCCGGCACGGCTCGCGAAACCCTCGCCACGCTCGACCTGGCGCTCGAGCTATCCGCCGACGCCGCGGTTCTCGCTCCGCTCGCCGTGGGCGACGTCTCGGACCCCGTCCGGTTCGTACAGCGGGATGTCGCCGACCTGCTCGACGTGCGGGACCGGCGGATTCCCCTGTTTCTCTACGATAACGCCGACATCGCCACGGGCCGGGAGCGGAGGCTCCGGACCCACTGGGTCAAGCTCCTCTCACGTCTCGACTTTGTCCGCGGCATCAAGGTCTCCGCCTCGCCTCGCCGCCTCGGGCACTACGCGAAAGCGGCTCGGCAGTTTCGGGACCTGGGGCCGTTTGCGATCTACATCGGGAACGCTCCGCACATCCTCGAGATGATGCGACCCCGCGCGGGAATCCTCGGGACCTTGGTCGAGCACTGGTACCGGTTCCAGCTCCGAGAGCTGCTCCCGGCGGGTGTGGTCGCGGGGCCCGCAAACCTTCTCCCCCGGGAGTGGCAGTTTGCCTGGCAGGTCTCCTGCGCGGGAGATCTCGAGCGGATGCGGGAGATGCAGCGGCTCTTCGAGCGCTTCCGGGCGGCCTGTACGTTCGACGGTGGGCGCCGCACGCTCGCGTCGCTTAAGCGCGGCCTTGCCCGTATCGGGGTGACCGGCTCCGACGCGGTGGCGGCCGGGACACCGGGGCTCTCGGCCGAGGATGCAGCGCGGTTCGACGAGGCGTGGGACCAACTGCGCGAGGAGATCGAGACCGCGCTTCCGTCGCACTGGCGCTCCGATCCGGGCGAGGCGGAGACGACGGCGTGACGCGTCAGGTTCTTTACGACCTAGCCGGGATCGGGAGCATGGTGGTCGACGTGATTCACCAGGTGCCCCGCGTCGGCGGCGTCGACGAGAAGGTTCTCGTTGAAGGGCCCGGCGGGACGGCACCGGTTCAGCAGCGGGTGGGGGGGGTCACGCTCAACCACCTGGGGTGGGCTCGGGTTCTGGGCCTGCGCGTCGCGGTCTTCGGAAAGCAAGGGGACGATCCCCACGGCCGGTTTCTCCGGGACGGCATGAAGAGTCTCGGGATCCGGACGCACCTCGATCTCTCGGGGCGGGCCTCCTCGTTTGCGCAGGTCTACGTCGATTCCGAGGGCGGGCGGGCAATCTACATAGCGCGCGGCGCGACCGGAGAGGTCACACCGGAGGACGTCGACACACTACACCGATCGGTGATCGAGCGGTCGGCGATCGTGAGCACCGAGGTTTCCCAGCTCCCCCTACCGGCCGTTCGCCGGGTCCTCGAGATCGCTTCCGAAGCTGGAGCCCGCACGGTGCTCGACCTCGACGTGCCGCTCGAGGACGCGGTTCCCGTGCTTGGGACCCGGGAGGATCTGGAGGAGGTTCTGCGTCTCGCCGACGTGGTCAAGCCCTCCCTCGGTGCGACGCGGGGGCTCGTGTCGTCGCAGGACCCCGAGGCCGTGGCGCGCGAGATCGCGCAACGCTTCAACGCGGAGGCGGTTGTCGTCACGACGGGGGCCGCCGGCTGCGTCGTTCGGGTAGGGGAGACGACGCTCTCGGTTCCGACGATCGAGGTCGAAGCTGTCGATACCACCGGCGCGGGGGATGCATTTCTGGGGGGCCTGCTCGCCGGGATGCACTACGGACTCGGGTGGGAGGACGCAACCCGTCTGGGCAACGCCTGCGGAACGTGCTGCTGCGAGCAGGTCGGCGCCTTTCCCGAGACAGGGGAGGCGGCGCGGCGACGGATCCTCGATATCTACCGCACGATCGGGGGCTCGCCCTTCGCGATCGCCTCGGTCGAGGTCGAGCCGACGGCCGCGAGCGACGCGTTGGAACGGTTCGTTGCGGTTGCCGCTCGAGAGCTCGACGGGGTCGTGCGGGGGATCGATCGTGCGGCCCTTCAAGAAGCGGCGGATCTGATCGTCGAGGCGGAGGCGAAGGGGGGGCGCGTCCACGTGACGGGAGTCGGTAAGCCCGAGCACGCCGCCCGATACGCCGCGGGCCTTCTCTCGAGCACGGGAACACCCGCCACCCTGCTCCACGCGACGGAGGCGATCCACGGAAGCGTTGGACAGATCCGGGAAGGCGACGTGCTCGTTGCAATTTCCAACAGCGGCGAGACCCAGGAGCTTCTGGCGTGCGTCTCGACGGCGAGCGCCATGGGGAGTCGCATCATTGCTGTCTGTGGCTCGCCGTCGTCCCCGCTTGCACGCGCGGCCGAGGTGGTGGTTCCAGCCGCCGTGACCGAAGAGGGTGGCCCGCTCGGGCTTGTGCCGCGTACCAGCTTCCTCGCCGAAGCACTCGTCCTTCAGGCGCTCTCGGTGCTGCTCCAGGAGCGCAAGGGCCTGAGCCAGGAGGAGTATCGTCGTCGACATCCGGCGGGAGCGCTCGGCCGTCGCGCGCGGGGCCAGGGCCCGGAAGACCGTTAGCCCGCATTTCTCACTGGGTTGGCGACCGCAGTAGCCCACCTGGTGAGAATTGCGGGCTAGTCGATCTCGGACTCCGTCTCCTCCGGGGAGAGCCCTCGCAAGCCGAGCGGCTCCTTTACCGTGATCCCCTGTTGGGCTCCGGTTCGCTTGTCGACGGCACTGACCGAGAGAATCCCGTCTGCGTCGAGGCTGAAGGTGACCTGGATCTTCGGCGTGAGCCGGGGAGCGGGCTCGATCCCAGTCAGCACGAAGTCCCCCAGAAGCTCGTTCTCGCTGGCGCGCGGGTCCTCACCCTGGAACACCCGGATCTCGACCTCCGTCTGCCCGTCCTGGTTGGTCGTGAACACGCCCTTCTTCTCTGCGGGTACGCGTGCGTTCTTCTCGATGAGGACGGAGAGGAGATCCTCCGCGCTGGCAATGCCGAGGGCGTGTGAGACCACATCGGACAGCTCGACCTTGCGCGCTTTTGCGTGTTCCTCCGCCTCCTCGAACCGCTCCTCTGCCTCTTTGGACGCCCGCTCGGCCCGTGCGAGCCAGTCCCCGACAACCTCGACTGCGTCAGCGAGGGGCTGAGCCTTCTCCTCACTGGCGCTCTCCGTCGTCTCGTCGGCGACCTGCTCCAGCTTCTCCTGCAACGCCGACATCTCCTGTCGGAGACCCTCGACCGCGGCCGGAAGGTCCTGGTCCGACTCGGCCGGCACCATTGGAGGGAGCGCCTCTGCCTCGGCCATGACGTGCGAGAGCCGCTGAGCGAGTTCGGCATCCCCCTGAGAATCTGCGTCCAGCGCCTCGACCACCTTGCGTGCCTTTGCGGTCTGCTTGAGCGCTACGGCAAAGGCCTCCTCTGCGGCCTCCTCCGCCTCGTCGCGGAGCCGATCCGCCGAGAGCGAGTAGCCGTACAGAGCGGCCCCCATGGCCACCACCTCATCGGGGTTGATGTCGCGCCTCGGCTCCAAACCGAAGAACTCCCGTACGGTGTCCCGAACCGCGAGCATCCGCGTCTGCCCCCCGACGAGCAGCACCGCGTCGATGTCGTCCTTGCGTACGTGGGCCGACTCCAGGCAGCGCGCGCACAGCTCCCGCGTTCGCTCGATCGCGGGCGCGCACAGCTCTTCGAGTTTCTCGCGCGTCAGCTCGCGCTCGAATGCGGCGTAGTTCCCGTCCTCGAGCTTGAGCAGGTAGGGGAGCTCGATTCGGGCGGACTCGACCTCGGTCAAGTCGTGCTTCGCTCGCTCGACCGCTTCCTTCATCTGGGTGCAGGCGGCCTCGTCCTCGCGCGGATCCTTGTTGTTCTCGGCGCGGAATTCCTCGGCCAGCCAGTCCATGATGGCGTGATCGAAGTCCTCACCCCCGAGATAGGCGTCCCCATCCGTTGCGATGACTTCAAAGCGGTCCCCCTGCGCCTTCATGATCGTGACGTCGAAGGTCCCCCCACCCAGGTCGTACACGGCCAACGTGAAGTTCTCGCCCCGCCGGTAGCCGTAGGCAAAGGCGGCCGCGGTCGGCTCGTTGATCAGACGCACCGCCTCCAGCCCCGAATACTCCGCGGCCAGCTTGGTCGCGCGACGCTGCACCTCGTTGAAGTGCGCGGGGACCGAGATGACCGCCTCCTTGACCGACTCCCCGATCGTCCGGGACGCGATATCCCGGAGGAGATAGAGGATGCGCGCCGCAACCTGGACCGCCGTGAGCTGGTGCCCCCCAGCCTCCAGCAACACCCCCCCCATGGGGCTCGGGGAGATCAGGTAGGCCACTCGTTCCCGAGCAGCCTGCACTTCCGGGGAGCTGTACGGGTGTCCGAGGATTCGCTTGGTAACCACCAGTGTGTTCCGGGGGTCGGTCATGGCGTGGCGCCGGGCCGAATGGCCCACCAGCTCGCGTTCGCTGGTTAGCGCCACGGCGGACGGGATGGTCGTTCTTCCGTCGTCGCTGAGCACGACCGCGTGTCCATCCTCGACGATGGCCACGCAGCTATTCAACGTACCCAGGTCGATCCCCAGGATGTAGCGGCTCACACTCCTCCTATCGGCAACGCGGCGCACCGCTTTCGCGGCTTGTCGCCCTTGACCCCCTTTCCGGAACCCGTAAGATCGGGCTACCCGGTGGGGATGTAGCTCAGCTGGGAGAGCGCCTCGTTCGCAACGAGGAGGTCGGCGGTTCGAATCCGCTCATCTCCACCAACTCCGGTTCCCTAAGGCTCCTCGCTCTTCTTTTTCTTGCCGCCCAGGATCTGCTCGAGGGTGGAGAGGATCTCGCGACCGGCCCCCTCACCGAGTCGCTCGTCGATCTTGTGCTCGAGCGATTCGCGCCGCCGATCCAAGGCGTAGCTGGCAACCAGCTCCACAGCGGCCTCTCGGGTGATCTTCACGTGCGGCTCGCGAACCGTGCCCCCGAGGTGCGCCAGGGGGATCACCCGGGGGCTTGCGGGCACCGGTGTCGCCTCCTGGTCCACACCCGCGGCGAGGGCCGCGTCGACCTCCTCATCGATGGTGAGGGTCCCCGAGAGATCGAGACTCTCATCCAGCATCCCGACGCTTCCCCGAAGGTCGACCCTGTAGTGGCGGTAGACCATGTGGAGGTCGTCGGTTTTCGCGCGCCCATTCTCCAGCACGAACGTACCCGAGATCGATTCGAACTCGTCCTCGTAGAAGCGCTGCAGGGTCTTTCCACCCCGGATCTCCCCGGCGAGGAGTGCGGCCTCCCCGAAGGCGCCGAGCCGCTCCAAGGAGCCGCGCAGCAGCGACACCCCGCGCAGCCGCCCGCGTCCGATCTCGAGCCGCGCGCGACCCCCCAGCGCCTCGAGGGGAGGACGCGCGCCTCCGACGGGGCCCGACAGCTCGGCGTTCCCGGTAAGGGGTCCGTACAGGGTGTCGTCCATCCCCGCGAGCGCCGTGAGCAGCGCATTTGTCTCCGCCTGCTCGGTGCGTACCACGACGCGGTAGCGCGGCTCCTTGGCGAGGTCGCTCAGCTCCACGTCGAGAGCGATCCTCTGCTCTCCAACGACGGCTTCCAGATTCCGGCTGCGCACGGCCCCTCCGATGCCTTCTAGCGTTCCGTGCAGTCCGATCGGCTCCCCGGTGGCGGGTGTGAGAAGTAGGTCCCTGAGGATCACCCGCCCACGCAGATCCAGGGGTGTCGTCTTCATGGCGAGCTTCTCGAGGGCCACGCTCCCCTCGGGGGAGAAAGAGGCGAGTGCGGGAACCAGATCGCCCCACCCGGAGAGGTTGAACGGGGGCGCCTCGAGCTCGACACGTGTCCACCGCCCCGTCTCGACTCGGCCCCTCGCGTCGAGGCTGTGCATCCGCAGGTTCACATCCTCGAGAGCGAGCGCCCCCTCCCGACCCAGAGTGAGCCGACCCGTGACGGTCGCGGGCGTGCCGCGTGGCTTCTGGAACGCCTCGCCGTAGATGAGCTCAGCGCCGGTTGCATCGACCTCGAACGGCCCCGACACCTTCGCGATTCCGCCCTCGATTGCGGCGCGGGCGCTGACCCGTCCGCCAAGGGCGAGGCCGAGCGCATCGACGTAGCGTTGCAGGGGCTCAAGAGCCAGCTGGTCGAGCGTCGCATCGAGATCGATCCGTCCGTCGAGCCAGGCGGTTCCCGCCACGTGCACGGTGCCCCCCGTTGCGAGCTTGCCGGAGAGCTCGACCGCGATCGGCCCCGCGAGCGAGGAGCCCTTCGCTCGAGCCTCGAGGTCCACGAGGTCCCACACGAGGGGAGGCTCGACGGTGCGATCCTCGAGGAGCAGCCGCGAGTCGAGGAGCCGCACGTCCCGCACTGCAAGCGCAACCCCGTCTTCGTCTTCAGCGGGTACGTCCGGGGCCGCTTCTTCGCTCCTCGGCGCTGCATCACCTGCGCGATCCAGCGGCAGCTGCACTCCCTCGGCCGTTCGTCGCAGACGTACCGTCACGCCCTCGACAACGAGTGAGTCGATCACGACGGTGCGTGTGAGGAGCGGAAGCAGGGCCACGCGAAGGCTCAGGCTGTCCGCTTCGAGGCTCGGCTCACTCGGTGTGCCCGGTGGGGCCACCTTCGGGTTCAAGACGACGAGTCGGGGCGGGAGGAGGCCGAACGCCAGCTCATCCCATCGGACCTCCTGTCCCGTCACGCTGCGCGCGGTCTCCTCGAGGCGCACGCGCACGGCCTCGCTCGCGGCGAGCCGGGGCAGCAGGACGGCAAGCCCGACGAGGACGAGCACGAAGAGGACGGCCAGGGCGACGGCAACCTGGATGGCAAGACGCATGGTGGTGACCTCCCGGCTACGCGATCAGCGCACGGCTGAGCTCGATGAGCTCGTCGAGGAGGTCGAGCGCCTTTACGAGCCCTCGCGCGGCGCGAATCTCTCGCTCGATCTCCCGAATTCGGATCTGCAGCTGGCGGTTGAGCCTCCCGATTTGATCCTGCAGCCCCGCCGCGCTGCCCCTCCATTCCTTCCAGGTCTCACGGCGGAGACGATCGATGGTGCGGCGGAGCTCCGCGTTCCTGCGCTCGACCGACCCCGCTTCTTCGTCCTTCCCCTGCAACCAGAGCAGGGCGGCAAGGTCGGTCCCCTTCCCGTAGCTCGTCCCGAGCGCGCGCAGGAGGCTCCGCTTCTGTTCCTTCGTCATCGGATCCTTCTCCCGGCTATCGCCCTCGGCTGCGTGACAGGCGTTGCTGCAAAACCCGTAGGTGCTGGCCGTGTTCTTCGAACGTGCGGACCTCGTCCAGCGCGACGTTCGGACCCCGAGTCGACTCGGCGACCTGCCGATGGGCGCCGGGCATGGAGAGGAACGCATCGCGAAGCGCCCGCAGGGTCGCGAAGCTGTCGATGACGGTCGCATCGAGGTCGATCATCTCTTCGATGAGTCGTCGCTGCTCCCGGCTGTTCTTCCCACGACGCGTCTCCGCATACCGCTTGCTGATGTAGGCCTTCCGGGCGTCGTATTCGGTCTTGATGTCGTCCCGCACGTTCTGCACGGCATCCGCAGCCACCTTCGCCCAGTGCTCCACGAATGGCTGCGTGCTCTCCATCGCCGCCCGCAGGTCGTTCGCTCGCCGTTTCTCGATGTAGGCGCGGAAGGCGTTCGAAGCCGTTGCCGAGAAGAGCCCGGCCGCAGCCTCCGCCCCGGCCGGCGGCTCTTCCTCGAGCGCCTTCGTTGCCTCGCGCAGCCGGGCGTCCAGGTCTCGCTCGAGCGTGTCGAGCGTCTTGGGTCGGATCACCTCGGGTCCCGCCAGACGGGCCAGGAGCTGCGCGTACCCGGCGAAGGTGGAAGCCAGGTTCGTGAGGAGATGACGTGCCTGGTTGACCACCAGAAACACCGGCGGGTCGTGGAGCTGCACGTCGAAAGGGGCATCCTCGTCGAACGTGAGGAACAGTGTTCCGAGCTCTTCGGGAGCGCCGCCCAGGACGGTTTCGACGAAGCCACGACGGGACCACTCGTAATCCAGAAGGAGGATCGCGTTTGTTCCGGCCCGTACCTGGTCGGTCGCCTCGCGAAAGTCTTCGAAGGGCTCGGGGTCGACGGAGACGCAGGCCGCGGTGATCAGCGTGCAGAGAACGAGAGCCGGTAGGCCGTCGCGTCGACCGAGCAGCGTCATGGCAGCTCGGGGGGCAGGTACCGGCGCTCGACGGTGTTCGCCACCACCTCGGCAATGAGCCGGTAGCCGTCCGCGTTCGGGTGCCGTCGGCGCTCGGGACGGATGGCCTCCTCCCGGCCCCGGAAGGGGCGGAAGTGATCGAGCAGGTCCAGCCAGTCGAGATCCGTCCTTGACACCTGCTCACGCACCAGGGGGGCCACCCGGGGGTGGTAGAGATCCTCGTACCTTGCGAGATCGACGACGTCCGGAAGGAGCACGACGAGACCTCGTGCCCCGATTCCACGTGCTGTCTCAGCGATGTCCTGGATCCCCTCCTGGGCAAGCTCCCACCCGCCGTCTCCGTGCCGGTACGGCTGGGTCCAGTCCCGCTCGGCGATCGCCTGCGCCCCGGGATCCTCGTAACTGAGCTTCTCAGCGAGCGACAGGCGAAGCTCGGCCAGCCGGCGCTTCACCGCGCGGCGTGCGCCCTTGATGAATTGCCGAAGGTAGAGCTTGCGGGGAAGGCGGTAGAGATCGAGTAGCCGGGGGTGGATCTCGTGCAGTCGGTTGTAGCGGACGTAGCGCGAGCTCTTGTCCTCGGCGTCGTTCACCGGATAGAAGGCGATGATGACGAGGTCGGGCGAGTAGTGTCGGCCCCTCGTCCGGAAATAGGCAGCTTCCTGGAAGGTGGAGTAGCCGATCACACCGCTGTTGATGACCTCGACGCGACCCGACGCGCCGCGAGCCTCCAGTCGCTCGTTCAGGATCCGCTCGAGCTGGCGCGGATACGAGTCCTCCTCATCCATCCGGAACCCGAACGTCCATGAGTCTCCGAGGGCGAGAATGCGAAACGTCCCGTCCGCCTTTTCCCTCGGGGTTTCCGGGCTACGGAGCCCGTGGGAGTTGATCCGGATGGCCGTTCCGAACTCGGTGCCCGTCCAGCCCGGCTTCATCCGCTTTCCCGTATCGGGATCGAGCTGGTAGAGGTCGGGCTTCGGGAGGATCCGGCTCCCGCGGGTCCGCAGGTACCCCTCGCAGAGAGCGAGCGCCACCAGAACGGAACCGAGCAGGAGCAGCGTGTTCCGGAGCACGCCCAGCCGGTAGCGGAAGCCGCGGTGAGCGCAACCCCCGGACCCGGCCGGGCCCCTCCGTCCAGAGCGGCTAGAGTATCGCGCCCGTGGACCCACGTGATCTCGGGACGGTGGGGTGGCTCCTCGGCGTGGTTCTCACGCTGGTCTCGGGGGCCCTGCTCATTCCGCTGGGGATGGCCCTGTGGATGGCGGAGCCTTGGGTACCGTTCCTGCTCTCGATCGCCGCCGGTGCGTTGCTCGGCGGTTTGTTGCTCTTCGTTCTCCGTGGGGCGCAACGTGGGCTCGGACACCGCTCGGCCTTTCTCGCCGTGACCGTCTGCTGGGTGGCCGCCTGCGGCTTAGGGGCGTTGCCCCTGATGCTCCACCCGGCGGTGCACCTCACGGTGGTCGATGCGTTCTTCGAATCGACCTCCGGCTTCACCACCACGGGCGCCACGGTGCTCTCGGGGCTGGACTCGCTTCCCCGTTCTCTACTCCTATGGCGCAGCCTCACCCAGTGGCTCGGTGGGATGGGGATGGTCCTTCTCGGTGTGGCCGTCTTTCCGATCCTCGGCGTCGGGGGGATGCAGCTCTACAAGGCAGAGGCTCCCGGCCCGACCTCTGACAAGATCACGCCACGCATCGCGGAGACGGCCAAGGTCCTCTGGATTCTCTACGTCGGTCTCACGGTGGCCGAGATCCTGCTGCTCGGTCTCGGCGGCATGCCCTGGTTCGACTCCGTCTGCCACACACTGACAACCATCTCCACGGGAGGATTCTCGACGCAGGACGGGTCGCTCGGCCACTATCCGTCGAGCTATCTCCATGGAGTCGTGACCATCTTCATGCTGCTCGGCGGAACGAGCTTCGCCGTCCAGCACCGCGTTCTCACCCAGGGACTCGACTGGAAGGGTGCTCCCGAGCTGCGGTTCTACCTGGGCACTTTCGCGGCAGCGATGCTCCTGCTGGCGTTCGATCTTCGGACCTCGATGCCGGAGACCTTCCCCAGCGCCGGCGAAGCCGTGGAACATGCTGCCTTCCAGGCCGCGTCGATC
>DAOUZG010000070.1 GCA_030665705.1 Deltaproteobacteria bacterium
TGCTCGACATCCCGCTGCTTCTCGAGGGACGCAAGGCGGGTCGCGGCTCGGGCGCGGCCCTCCCCTTCGATGAGGTCGTCGTGGTCTACGCCGACGAGAAGACGCAGGTCGAACGCATCATGGTGCGGGACGGCCTCTCGAACGACGATGCCCGCGCCCGCGTACGCGCCCAGATGCCCATCGACGAGAAGCGCGCCATGGCTGACGTCGCGATCGACAACAGCGGCGCCTGGGAGGAGACCGAACGAGAGGTGCGCGAGCTGTACGCCCGCTGGACCCGTCAGCGCTAGGAGAGTGACAGCGGTCGGTCCGGCCTTCCCAGGGAGGGGCGCCAACGAAGGCCGGTCGCAGTGGCGCCGTTCGGAACGCCCGTCGGTAGGGGCCGGTCCGCACTTCCCAGGGAGGGGCGCCAACGGAGGCCGGTCGCAACCAGACCCATGCGAAGTGACGGAGTTCGGAGGCCGGAGAGCCCCAACCGGGAAGTGCGGACCGGCTTCTTAACTGCGCGCGGCGCGAACAGCGCCGCTGAGCGCTGAGACGAAGTCCCTCACGCTCCGGAGCGCCTCTGCCCGCGATCCCGCATCCCCGATCCGCTGGACAACCGCACTGCCGACGATCACGCCATCCGAGATTCGGGCGATCTCCGCCGCCTGGTCGGGGGTCGAGATCCCGAAGCCGACCGCGACGGGAGCCGAGGCGACCCGCCGGACTCTCGCAACGAGCGCGGTGAGGTCCGAGGGGAGGTAATCGCGGGCACCGGTGACACCGGTCACGGACACGCAGTAGACGAAGCCGCGGCTCCGGGTGGCAATGGCAACGATCCGCTCGGGTGTGCTCGTCGGCGCGACGAGGAGAATCCGATGCACCCCCTTGGCTTCGCATGCGCTCTGCAGGACCGTCGCCTCCTCGTACGGTGCGTCCGCGACGATCAGTCCGTCGACTCCGACGGAGGCTGCGTCCTGGACGAACCGCTCCTCTCCGTAGGCGAGGAGGTTGTTCAGGTATCCCATCAAGGCGATCGGAACGTCCGTCTCGTTTCGGAGCTCCTGGCAGAGACCCAGAATCTGGACGAGCGCTGTGCTGTGGCGAAGAGCTCTTGTCGAGGCGGCCTGGATCGTTGGTCCCTCGGCAATCGGGTCGCTGTGCGGAACACCCAGCTCCACGATATCGGCCCCGGCCTCCGCGAGGACGGGGACGAGCTCGCGGGTGGTCTCGAGATCGGGATCTCCGGCGGTCACGAAGACGATCAGTGCCGCTCGTCCCTCCTCGCGCAGCTCCGAAAACGTGCGGTCGATCCGGTTCACAGCCGACCCCCGAGCAGGTCGCGTGCCTGCATCACGTCCTTGTCTCCGCGTCCCGAGAGACTCACGATGACGATCCGGTCGCGACCGAGGCTCGGCGACCGCTTGCGCAGCTCTGCGATCGCGTGGGCCGTCTCGAACGCCGGGCAGATCCCCTCCATCCGCGTCAGGTAGACAAACGCCTCGAGCGCCTCGTCATCGGTGGCGGGAACGTACTCCGCCCGTCCGGTCTCCTTGTAGAAGGCGTGCTCCGGCCCGACACCCGGATAGTCGAGCCCAGCGGAGATCGAGTGAGCGGGGAAGATCTGACCTGCGTCGTCCTGCAGAATGCACGAGAAGCTCCCGTGCAAAACGCCGTGGGTTCCGGCTGAGAGCGACGCGCCGTGCGGGCCCGTCTCGATTCCCTCTCCACCCGCCTCCACCCCGACCATCCGCACCTCCCGATCCTCGTAGAACGGATGAAACAGTCCGAGCGCGTTGCTGCCACCTCCGACGCAGGCCACGAGCAGGTCGGGAAGACGCCCCTCCGCCGCCAGGATCTGCTCACGCGCCTCCTGGCCGATCACCACCTGGAGGTCGCGCACCAGCATCGGATAGGGGTGCGGTCCCGCGGTCGACCCGATCACGTAGTAGGTCGTGCGGACGTGGGTCGCCCAATCGCGCAGCGCCTCGTTCATGGCGTCCTTGAGTGTCCGGGAGCCGGAGGAGACGGGGATCACGGTTGCACCGAGCAGCTCCATCCGAAAGACGTTGAGCGCCTGGCGCTCCATGTCCTCCTCGCCCATGTAGACCTCGCACTCGAGTCCGTACCGCGCACAGGCCGTCGCGGTGGCGACCCCGTGCTGCCCGGCGCCGGTCTCGGCGATGACCCGCCGTTTCCCCATTCGGCGCGCGATGAGAACCTGGCCGATGGCGTTGTTGATCTTGTGCGCTCCGGTATGTGCCAGGTCCTCTCGCTTGAGGTAGATGCGTGGTCCGAGGTCCTCGGAGATCCGCTCCGCAAAGTAGAGCGGCGTCGGACGTCCGGCGTAGCTGGCCAGTGTCTCGCGGAGCTCACGGGCGAACTCGGGATCCTCGCGCAAAACGCGATGCGCCTCGGTGAGCTCCTCGAGGGCCGGCATCAGGGTCTCCGGAACGGACCGTCCTCCGAAGCGCCCGAAGTAGCCTCGCGGGTCGGGCTGTTCCCCCGCGCCCTCCGCCTCGTGGGCGGCGCGGACAAACGCTCGCACGCGCTCCGGGTCCTTGCGCCCGGGTTCTTGCTCGAGCGAGGAGGAGGCATCCACACCGTGGGGCCGCGCGGCACGCACCGCCTCGGCCACGTTTTCCGGACCCAGCCCCCCGGCGATCCAGACCCGCCGTCCGCACGAGACGAGAGCCCGCGCCCGCTCGAACGGCCAGGGTGTGCCGCTTCCTCCACCCGACGGAGAGTCGACGAGGAGATCGCAGCCGCGGTAGCGCTCGGCGCGCTCAAGGAGCTCGGCGTCACCCGGAAGCGCCTTGAGCACCGCGTAAGGAAGCGCCTCGACGAACTCGGGAGGCTCCTCCCCGTGGAGCTGCACGACGTCGAGTCCGACCTCCTCCACGGCTCGTCGGATCTCGTCCTCAGAAGCATTGCGGAAGACACCGACCCGAACGACCCGGCCCATGACGGTTCGGCTGATCTTGCGCGCCGCGTCGGTCTGCACAAAGCGGGGCGTGCCGGCGACGAAGTTGATCCCTATCGCGTCCGCCCCCGCCTCCAGCGCGGTCCGCGCGTCGTCTACGCTCGTGATCCCGCAGATCTTGACGAAGGTCATGCCGCCTCCCGAAGCTTGCGGAGCGCCTCGCCGGGGTCGGGTGCCCGGAGGAGCGCTTCGCCCACCAGAAACGCGTGCACACCGGCGGCCTCGAGACTACGCACGGTGGCGGCCTCCTCGATCCCGCTCTCGCTCACGATGGTACGCCCGCCGGTGTAGGCTAGGAGCTGGCGCGTGACCTCGATGTCCGTTCGAAAAGTCCGGAGGTCGCGGTTGTTGATTCCGACGATCCCGGCGCCCGCCCCGAGGGCCCGTTCGAGCTCGGCACGCGAGTGGACCTCGACAAGCGCCTCCATCCCCTGCTCGCGGGCAACCGCAAGGAGTTCCCGAAGCCGCGCCTCCTCCAGCGCGGCCACGATGAGGAGCACCGCGTCCGCCCCCGCCGCGCGAGCCTCCAGAACTTGCAGCGGATCGATCACGAAGTCCTTTCGGAGAACCGGGAGACACACGGCCGTGCGGGCCGCCTCGAGGTCGGCGAGGCTCCCTTGGAAAAACGGTCCATCGGTGAGGACGGAGAGCGCCGCCGCCCCTGCGGCGGCGTAGCTCGCCGCGAGAGCGGCCGGATCGAGGTTCGCGCGAATCGCGCCCTTCGAGGGGGATGCTCGCTTCACCTCGGCGATCACGCGGGGCGTCGGCCCGCTGCAGAGGGGCTTCCCGAACTCGCGGGGCGCCGGCGCCACCCGCGCGTCGGCCAGAAGGGAGGCCTCCCCCCGCTCGCGCCGCAGCGCTTCGACCTCCTCGCGCTTCACCGCGAGGATCTCGTCGAGGATACTCACCCTCCCATCTCCCCCGTAAACGCGACCCACCGATCGAGGAGCGCCTGTGCGCGTCCCGAGTCGAGCGCTTCACTCGCACGTCCCACGCCGCTGTCGAGATTCGGGGCCGCCCCGGCCACCACGAGCCCGGCGGCCGCGTTCACAACGACGGCGTCGCGCGGAGCTCCCCGCTCGCCACGAAGCACCGCGCGCAGCATTTCGGCATTGCGCTCCGCATCCCCGCCCACGAGATCCTCGAGGCGCCCCTGGGAGACGAAGCGACCGGGCTCGATCAGAAGCCGCTCCCTTCGGGAACCGTCGTAGGTCCAGACGTGGGTGGGAGCGCAGGGAGAAATCTCGTCCAGGCCGTCCTCCCCGTGTACCACCCAGGCCCGCTCGGCTCCCAGCCGTGTCAGAGCCTCGAGCATCAGCTCGGCGTCGGAGGCGTCGGCCACCCCTACGACCTGACGTCGCACGCGCATCGGGTTCGAGAGGGGTCCGAGCCGGTTGAAGATTGTCGGAACGCCGAGGGCAGCGCGGATCGGCGCGACGCGCGCCATTGCTGGATGGCAGGTCCGCGCGAAGAGGAACCCGATTCCGACCTCGTAGACACTCCGTGCCGCCAGCTCCGGTGGGAGGTCGATGCGTAAGCCCAGCGCCTCCAGCACATCTGCAGCGCCGCAGCGACTCGAGGCGGCGCGATTCCCGTGCTTTGCCACGGGCACGCCACAGGCCGCGACAACGAGTGCGCTGCCCGTGGAGATGTTGAAGGTTCCGCTCCCATCCCCACCGGTTCCGCAGGTGTCCACGGCTCCAGCGGGCGCCTCGGGAACGGCCGCTGCGAGCTCGAGCATCGCCTCTGCAGCACCGACGATCTCATCGACGGTCTCCCCGCGCGTACGGAGCGCGGCGAGAAGGGCCGCCACCTGAAGCTCGGAGGCCTCGCCCTCCACCATCGCGCGCAGAAGCTCCCTCGACTCCGCGCTCGAGAGGCGCTCTCCCTCGATCACACGCCGAAGCGCCCGCGCGATCATGCCGCCTGGCTCCCTCGCTCGGCGTCCTCCAGAAAGTTACGCAGGAAGGTCTTCCCATCGGCGGTGAGAATCGACTCCGGATGAAACTGCACACCGACCACGAGAAGCTCCCGGTGGCGGAGTCCCATGATCTCCCCGTCCTCGGTCCACGCGGTGACCTCGAGCTCGGGCGGCAGGGAGGAGCGTGCCACTGCGAGCGAGTGGTATCGGGTCGCCTCGAAGGGGTTCGGAAGCCCTCGAAAGACGCCGCGGCCGTCGTGATGGACCATCGAGGTCTTGCCGTGCATCAACGTACGCGCCGAGACGATCTGGCCGCCGAACGCGGCCGCAACCGACTGGTGGCCGAGGCAGACCCCGAGAATGGGGAGTCTCGGGGCGTAGCGCCGCACCGTCTCCACGCTGATCCCGGCCTCGCGGGGCGTACACGGTCCAGGCGAGATGATGAGGGCCTCGGCACCGCGGCGACCCACCTCCTCGACCGGAATGACGTCGTTGCGGACGACGTCGCACTCTGCTCCGAGCTCGCCCAGGTACTGCACGAGGTTGAAGGTGAACGAGTCGTAGTTATCGATGACGAGGAGCCTCACCCTTCGTCTCCCTGCTCCGCGCGCTCGATCGCAACGCGCAGCGCCTGCGCCTTGTGCAGCGTCTCGCGGTACTCCGTCTCGGGATCGGAGTCCGCGACGACGCCCCCTCCGGCCTGGAGGTGGATCTCCCCGTCCTTGATGACGACCGTGCGGATTGCGATACACACGTCCATGTTCCCGCGGTAGTCGATGTAGCCGACCGAGCCCCCGTAGACTCCGCGCCGCACCGGCTCGAGCTCCTCGATGATCTCCATGGCGCGCACCTTGGGTGCCCCGGTCAGGGTTCCGGCCGGGAAGGTGGCTCGTAGGAGATCGATCGCGTCGAGGCCGGGGCGGAGCCGCCCGCGCACGTTCGAGACGATGTGCATCACGTGTGAGTAGCGCTCGATCACCTGAAACTCGTCGACCCGCACGGAGCCGATCTCGGCCACGCGCCCCACGTCGTTTCGACCGAGGTCGACGAGCATCACGTGCTCCGCGAGCTCCTTCGGATCCGAGAGCAGGTCGCGCTCACGCTCCCGATCTTCCTCCTCGGTCTCCCCCCGAGGACGCGTGCCTGCAATCGGCCGGAGCGTGATCTCGCGCCCGTCCAGCCGCACCAGGATTTCGGGGGAAGAGCCGAGTACGATGTGATCGTCGCACCGCACGAAGAAGAGATAGGGGGACGGGTTCGTCGCGCGCAGCCACCGGTAGATCGAGAACGGGTCGGTCCGAAGCTGAAGCGTGAAGCGCTGGGAAGGAACGACCTGGAAGATGTCCCCCGCCTGGATGTACTCCTTCGCACGCTTTACGACCTCGTGGTAGCGCTCCCGCGTAAAGGTCGAGCGGACCTCGGGCGGCTCGGGGGATCTCACCGGCGGTGGGAGAGGCGGCAGCGGCTGGGCGAGGCGCTCCAGTACGGCGTCGATTCGCGCGAGCGCCTCGTCGTAGAGCGCATCGGCGCGGTCGGGGTCGGGGTTGGGGGGTGCGTAGAGGACGCTCAGCCTCTGGCGCTTGCGGTCGTGCACGAGCACAACCTCGGGGAAGCTGAAGAAGCAGGTCGGGACCCCGAGGTCGTCGGGGTTCTCGGACGGCAGCCGCTCGACGCACCGCACCCAGTCGTAGCTCAGGTATCCGACCGCGCCGCCAGCGAACCGGGGTAGGTCCTGCGGCTCGAGGGGCGCGAGCTCTTCGAGAAGTGGGCGCAGGAACCGCAGCGGATCACCCGCCGGCCCCTCGGGGAGCGCGTGGCGCTCCACCTCCTCACCGCGCCGGACCTCCACGAATCCGTCGCGGGCCAGGAGGGTGGCGCGGCTCCCCACCCCGATGAAGCTGTACCGGCCCCAGCGCTCTCCCCCTTCCACGGACTCGAACAGGAACGCAGTCCGTCCGTCGTCCAGCTTCCGGAAGATCGCGAGGGGGGGATCGAGGTCGGCTAGGACTTCGCGGGTGACCAGGACCGCGCGTCCGCGGTGCGCAAGCGCCCGAAAGGTATCGCGGTCGGGGCGGACCATGGTGCAGACCTCATGAGGCCGGCAGAGTCCCACACAGCAGGTCGGCCGTCAACCGCCACCCCCGGCGCCGAGCGCCGACCCGCCGAACCCGAACCCAGCGAGGCGAATTTGCACCAACACCTCGGTCTGACTCGGTCGGGTGCTTTGACGTGCCTCGACAATTAGATCCCAGCAGTCACAGCGAGAGTGGTACTCGAAACCGAGCGATCCCCGCTGTAGACGCGAGTCCTCGAACGACGCAACCAGGTTGCCGAACAGATCGAACCGAGGGGTGAGAGCGTAGCGGCCATCGAGTCCGAACTGGTTGACTCGCTTGACCCTTGAGGTCGCGTTGTTAAAGACGTCGCTCGAGAACTGGTAATTCTCGAACACCGGGGAGACCTCGCGGAGGTACCGGTAGGAGAGCCTCAGCTGGTGACCCGGGCCCCACTTCCAGCTGAAGTCAGCCAGCGTTTCCTCGATCCAATCGTTCTTCGGGTCGTAGCCGAGGCCGACGTCGATCGAGGCTCCGGTCGTGGGCCGGATCTCGGCCTCGAGGTAGACGTTGACCATCCGATCCTCCTCGAAGTCGTAGCCCGTCCCAAACCACACCTCCGCGATCTGCCGGGCGGCCTCCCCGGGGCGCGCGGGCGGTGCAAACAACCGATTGGTCACCCCCGTGAGGACGAATTGCTCATCCGCTACACGGTCCGTCGGGTTACGGAGACGCACGCGGGAATCCCTAGCCCGAAGTCGGTTCTGGAGCACAGACCCCTGAGGAACAAACAGCGGATTGTCCGATTGGCTCTGACGGGAGACGAATCCGAGCTCGACGTACGGCTCCACGACGTGATGGAGCGGCAGCCCACCCAGCCGGTAGGGTCGCTGCAGGCGGGTCCGCACGTCGAAGCGTCCCGTCCACAGCTCCCGGGTCTCAGAGTCTCCCAGGCGGGGAAAGTAGAGCGTCTCCCGGAAGCCCACCTCCGCGAGTGTCTCGACCGGGCCCAGGCGATGGGGAAGCGTGAGTCGGGGGTAGAAGTCGATCCGGTGGCCCCGGTCCGCCAGCAGCTCCCCCTCATCGTAAAGGCGGTTCCCCTCGGTGCGGCTTCCGTTGGAGGTTACGTCGTCGCGGCTCCGGTCGTTCGGGTCGTTCGGGAACCCCCCCTGTGCGTCCGGCTCCTGGAAGTTGAATAGGCCGTCGAGCCCCGTGTCGTAGAACTGGTTCCGAACGAGGTGGTTCCTGGGGAGGCGCTCCGCGTTG
>DAOUZG010000088.1 GCA_030665705.1 Deltaproteobacteria bacterium
GAAACCCCGGACCGAGCCAGGCCGCTCTGGCGGGCCGAGATCAAGGCGTCGCGAGCGAGGCATATCAGTCGTTATTCCGAGCGAGCGCAACGCAGAGATCGGCCCGCCAGGGCGACCTGGCGACGGGAGTGGGTTTTTGAGGTGGGTTCTAAAACTCAGGCCCATGGCCCCCTCCCTAACCCCCGTTTCTCGCGAGGTGGCGCCGGAGCTTACCCGCTCGTCAGGACCGCCGCCAACCGTTCATCCACGGACTCGAGCTCTTGCCATCGTGGACCGGGGCGGATCTGAGCACTGCTCCGGCGGAGATTCGCGTCTCCCTCCAGGAATCGCTCCCGCACCAGCCAGCGAAGGCCGTTGGTGAGCGTCGTCCCGCACAACCCCTCCGGGAAGGCGCCCTCCCCGAGGAGCATGTGCCGCCTGTGGAGCGCGCGCGCCTCCTCCTCCACCCGCTGGCGTTCGCCCTGGCCACCCAGCTCGAGCAGAGCCTCGGCGAGGGCCCGGTACGCCTCGAGCAGCGGGCGGATCTGGGCGGTGAGCAACGCGCACCAGGCCTCCCCCTTCTCGGAGACGCAGATTCGGCCCTCCGGGTCGGCGTACACGAAGCCGCGGGCTTCGGCGTAGCCGGCGAGCCGACGAAGCTCCCCTTCACGCTCCGGCCCCTCGGGGGGTAGAACTTCCAGGTAGAGCAGATCGAGCCATTCGGATGCCTCTGCAATAGCCTCTTCGAGGGTCACCGGGTGGCGCAACGCCAGAGCCAGCGCCCCCGCCGGAACCAGGGCCGGTGCCAGGCCGCCCCGGTAATAGTCGAGGATCTCCCGCGATCGATCGTCGAACGTGAGGATCTCACCGCGTCGGTCGGGAACCCGTCGGATCAGCTCGTCTCTCTCCAGAAGCTCGACGGTACCTCGCAGATCGCCCGTTCCAAGGTCTTCCTCCAGCGCCGCGCCGAGCGGAACCTCCAGGTGACGGAGCAGCTGCGCCAGGACCTCGACGCGCCGGACGAACGTCTGGCGCGAGATGCCGCGCGCGGGTGTGGCCACAAGCGCTGCGGCGGCCACGTTCGTCCGCCCCGCGGAAACGAGCGCGTTGAGATGACGGCAGACGGTGAAGCCGAAACGTTGGGCGACGGCGCGACGCGCGGGGGCGTCGAGCGGATCGCGACTCGCGAGAACGGCACGGTTCCCCTCGAGGTGCTCTGCCAGGGAGATCGGCTCACCGAACCGCACGATCACCGTTCCGTGTCGCCAGCGCAGAAGCCGCCGCGCACGCACGAGCTCGACCAGGTTCTCGCGTGCCTTGCCGGCGCCTCCGCGCTCTTCGGTGATCGATCGCTCCTCCACCAGACGCTCGTAGGTGAAGCCGACCGGAACGAGGAAGACGTCGCGGCGGACACCGCGGGCGAAGGCCTCGAGGACCATCGCGACCATCCCGAGACGGGGCTCCAGGGTCCGGCCCGTGCGCGAGCGCGTCCCCTCGATGAAGAACTCCTGCGTGATGCCGTCCTTGATGAGTTGTCGGACGTAGCATCGGAAGACCGCAGCGTACAGGCGGTCCCCCTCGAAGGTTCGACGCATGAAGAACCCTCCGGCCCGTCGAAAGATCGAACCGAGCGGCCAGAACGAGAGGTTGATCCCCGCCGCCACGAGGGGGGGCACCAGATGCCGCTCATAGAAGAGCCACGAGAGGATGAGGTAATCGAAGTGGCTCCGGTGGCAGGGGACCAGGACGAGAGGATGGAGCTTCGCGGCTGCCTCGACCCGCTCGAGCCCGTGCACCTCGAGGCGGTCGAAGAGCTTCTTGAAAATCCAGCTGACGATGACATCCAACACGGCCAGAACAGTGGGGCTGGGGTTGGAAGCGATCTCTCGCAGGTACCGGCGGGCACGCTTCTCCAGGCGCGGCAGCCGGCGCCGCTCCTCGGTGGCGAGCTCGGCGATGACCTCCTGAACCTCGGGATCTGCGACGACCACGTCCTCGACCCGCGGCAGGGGCCGAAGGGCCGCTCCCTCGACCGGTTTCTCCTCGCGTCGCAGGAAGATCAGGAGAACCCGGCGAACCTGTTTCGTGATCCGTTCCGCCCCCCCCGAGCGTCTCTCCTCCACGAACCCCTGTAGGTCGATCGGGGTTCCGACGCGGATCGCGAGGTTGCGGTAGTTCCACAGGAAGGAGACCACCTTGCCGGTGTCGGTCGGCCGCTCCGGCGCACCGTAGAAGACGTTTAGAAACCGACGTCGGGCGCGCGGGCCCTTTCGCCAGAACACGGCGAGCGGCACCAGGTACACGGGCGGTGACTGATCGAAACAGGTCGCGACGATCTCTCGCAGGTAGTCGAACTCCGACTGACCGCTCCGAACGACGTCGCGCCGGGATCTCGGTCGAGAGCGGACCTTATCGGTTCGCAGGAAGAGGAACATGCTTCCCCCGGCGGTCAACACGGAGCGCGTTCGACTGATCCCGAGGCCGCGCATCCCCCTTTGGCCCAGGCGGACCCGAGTCACGAGCCCGCGGAGCAGGGTTCGGATCACCTCGAAGAAGGGCCGGTAGTAGTAGAAGCGGATTCCGTTGGCGAAGCTGGCCGGTCGCAGCTTCTCCCGGAGGAAGAGCCAGTTAAAGAGAAAGTAGTCGAGCCGCGAGGCGTAGCGCATGACGTACACGACCGCCCCGCGGTTCTGAATGTCCCGAAGTCGCTCGGCCTCGTCGGAGTCGAGGCGGAACCCGGCAAAGAACCGTTGACCGAACGCCTGTGCCAGACGCCCGAACCGGGGGGTCATTGCGGTAAGCGGATCCACCGCATCCCCCGCGGTCGAGAGGTGCTCGGGCGCGCGTTCGGCCTGCCGGGCCTCTGGCTTGTCGGTTGCACTCACGCCGATCTGATCGGTTTACCCGGGACCGGCGCGAGGCGCAACCAGGGGAGCGCTAGCTGAAGATCGTCCCCTTGGGCTCGGGCAGGAAGATCTTGTCTTCGGCAGCCGCGATATCTTCGGCCGTGATCAGGCCTGCGTCTGCCTTCGCGACCCCCTCGGACCAGACCATCCGGAGCTCTCGAACCTTGCCTGGACCCGCGTACAGGCATACTCCCGTCTTGTCCTTGGAGAGGCTGCTGACCATGTACAGCACGGTGGGCGACACCTTGGCGGGATCCATCGTGGCCTTCATGTCTTCGCCACCCATTCCAGGCAGATCCTCGGTCATCCGGGTTACGGCCATCGGCGCGAGCCCCCAGGCCCGGATTCCGTACTTCTTGCCTTCGAGCGCGAGGCAACGCGTGAAGCCCATGACCCCGGCCTTTGCAGCGCCGTAGTTGGTCTGCCCGAAGTTCCCGAGCAGGCCGGAGGTGGAGCTGGTGTTGACGATCACTCCACCCTCTCCGCGCTCGCGCATGTGCGTGAAAACGGGGCGCGTCACGCAGAAGGTCCCTTTCAAGTGGACCGCGATCACCAGGTCCCAGTCGGCCTCGTCCATCTTCGCGTGCGTTTTGTCGCGGAGAATTCCCGCGTTGTTGATCAGGATATCCACCTTGCCAAAGGCGTCGAGCGCGGTCTTCAGAATGTTCTGTCCGCCTTCGACCGTGGTCACGCTGTCGTAGTTCGCGACGGCCTGTCCTCCCGCCGCCTTGATCTCGTCTACGACCTGATCGGCCATCGCGCTGCCCTTCCCGCCTCCCGCGCGGTCGCCGCCTAGGTCGTTCACTACGACCGATGCCCCCTCCTTCGCGAGCAAAAGGGCGTGTGCTCGGCCGAGTCCCCCTCCGGCCCCGGTGATGATTGCAACTTTTCCGTCCAGAAGACCCATATCTCTCCTCCTTTCGACGAGCAGTGGGCGCGGCGGGATTATACCCCGGCGCCTACTCGAGTACGATCAGGACGTCCCCTTCCGCAACGCTCTGCCCTTCTTCGACGCGGATCTCGGCCACGCGGCCGGCGACCGGCGCCTCGACGGGCATCTCCATTTTCATCGATTCGAGGATGAGGAGCACGTCGGACTCGCTTACGCGTGCACCTATTTCCGTCTCGATCCGGAGAATCGTCCCACCGAGGTGAGCCTCGATATGGATGGGCATCCGAGCCCTCCTACCGTCGCGTGGGGCGCAACTGTGGCAGGCCGCCCCGCCTTGTGGCAAGCCAAGCGTCTGAAGGTAGGGTGACGCTGAGTCGCAAGGGCTTCGTAGGTGCCTTAGACGCTGTGCTAGCTTGCCTCGGCTCATGCTCGAGACCCTGACCCGCGGGTTCCGCACCGCACGCGATCGCCTTCAGGGCGTGCGGGAACTAACGGACGAGAGCGTGGCCGAGGCGCTGCGCGAGGTCCGCCTGTCGCTTCTCGAGGCGGATGTGGACCTGGGGATCGTGCGCCAGTTTCTTGACCGGGTTGGCGACCGGTGCCGGGGCCAGCAGGTCCGGCTGCGCGCAAAGCGCGGCGGTAAGACGGCCCGGGTCACCCCCGGCGATCACTTCACGAAGGCCTGCTACGAGGAGCTCGTCGCGCTGATGGGCACGGGGGATCCGATCCCCCGTGCCGGGGCGACGCGCGCCCTCATGCTGGTGGGACTCCAGGGGACGGGGAAGACATCGACGGCGGCCAAGCTCGCGCTCCACTTGAAGCGGGAAGGTGAACGACCGCTCCTCGTAGCTGCGGACGTCCGTCGTCCCGCTGCGCGCGAGCAGCTGCAGGTCCTCGGAGAGCAGGTAGGAGTCGAGGTGTTTTCGCAGGAGGGACAGGACGCGCCGGCGATCTGCGAACGGGCGGCGGCTCACGCGCGGGCGACCGGACTCCACACCGTGATCATCGACACGGCAGGACGGCTCCAGATCGATCAGAAACTCATGCTCGAGCTCGAGGAGATCGCGACCCGCGTTCGCCCTGAGCTGACCCTGCTCGTTTGCGACTCGATGGCGGGCCGCGAGGCGGTCAACGTCGCCCGGGGGTTCGCCGAGCGCCTCTCGCTCGACGGTCTGATCCTGACGAAGCTCGATGGGGACGCGCGCGGCGGTGCCGCACTCGCGATTCGCGAGGCGACGGGGGTTCCCGTGCGTTACGTCACCACGGGGGAGGCGTCGGATCGCCTCGAGCTGTTCCGGGCGGAGGGGCTCGCCTCCCGCATCCTCGGGATGGGAGACGTCGTCGGCCTGATGCGCGACTTCGAGGAGGTCGTCGACACCGAGCAGGCAGAAAAGGATGCGCGCCGGCTCCTGCGCGGACGCTTTTCCCTCGAGGATTTCTTGACGCAGCTCCGCACGCTGCAGCGTATGGGGCCTCTGCGGGACCTCCTCGAGAAGGTCCCGTTTGCCAGCGACCTGATGCCGGAGGGTTCCCAGGTCGACGAGAAACAGACACGCCGGATCGAGGCAATGATCCTCTCGATGACGCCCGGCGAGCGTACCGGTCCGGAGATCATCGACACCTCGCGGTGTCGACGGATCGCGAACGGCTCGGGGACCAAGGTGCAGGATGTGGAGGATCTGCTCGAGCGCTTCCGGGTGATGCGCGAGCTGTTGGGACGGCTCGGAAAAGGCGGAGGTCTGCCGGGCCTCGGAAAGCTGTTCGGCGGCGGGGGGCCCGACCTCCCGGGGATCGACCCCAGCGCTCTCGGGCTCGGGGGCGAGATGCCGAGCCGCCACGCGGCGCGCGCGATGAAGGCGGAAGGTCGACGCAAGCAGCGCAAGGCCAAGCGCAGGCACATGCGCCGGGGCGGCCGGCGATAGAGCCGCGAGAACGAGGCGCTATTCTGCCCAGGCATGGACGTGGGGATCGTGGGGGTACCCGGCTCCGGCCGAACGACCGTTTTCCAGGCTCTGCTGGCCTTCCGCGCGCCGAAGGAGACCGGCGGTCGCCGCGGAGCCATCGGAACCATCCAGGTCCGGGATCCGCGGCTCGAACGGCTCGCCGAACGCCTGCAACCCGAGAGGGTGGTCCCGATCGAGTTCCGCGTTCACGACCTGTGCAGCTCGCTCGACAGCTCGTTCCCGACGGCCGAGGTGGAGGCGATGAAGCGGATGGATGGGCTCCTGCTCGTTGTGCCCGCCTTTCTGGATCCAACGCCCGAAGCGTCGGCGAGAGAGCTGGGCCGTCTGGTCTCGGACCTCTGTCTGGAGGACCTCACGGCTGTCGAGCGGCGGCTCGAGCGTGCGAAGAAGGAGAAGATCGAAGACGCCGCCCGCGAGGCGCTGGAGAGCGCGCGCGGGGTTTTCGAGTCCGAGCGTCCACTCTACACGGCGGAGCTCCCCGCGGGCGAGCTGGAGGTGCTCCGGAGCTACTCGCTGGTGACCGACCGCCCGTGGATCGCGGTGCGAAACGTCGGCGAGGCGGAGACCGGCGCCCCGGTCCCGCCGGAACTCCTCGCGCGCGGAGAGGAGGTCGGGTGCCCGGTGCTCCCTCTGTGTGCGACGCTGGAGGCAGAAACTGCAGAGCTCTCGCCCGAGGAGCGCGCCGAGTTCCTTCGGGAGTACGGCGTGGCGGAGCCCGCTGGCGCCGCCGTCACGCGCGCGATGCTCGAGCGGGCCGATCGGATCTCCTTCTTTACCGTCGTGGAGGACGAGTGCCGGGCCTGGGCGATCCCCCGGGGAACGGAGGCTCGAAAGGCGGCGGGGCGGATCCACACCGACATGGAGCGAGGCTTCATCCGTGCGGAGGTCATCCCGTTCGACGAGTGGGAGGCACTCCCCGGCGGTCTCGTGGAGGCGCGCAAGCTCGGCAAGCTCCGCGTCCATGGGAAGGACCACATCATCGAGGACGGCGACATCGTCCACTTCCGGTTCAACGTGTGACGGGCTGGCCGCGCAGTGCTCAAGCCGACGCGGGCCCCGGGCGATAGAGAAGGGTTGGGAGTCCTTTCGTGCGCGATTTCCGAACTCTCCGGCTGATCCTGCTGTGCGGTTACGTGCTGTTTGGCAGCACGGACGCGGCAGCGATGGTTGCGAGGACCCCCGACCCGACCGAGTCCGATTTTCCGCTTCCCGAGAGCCTGCGGCCCGCCGTCGGGTTCTGGAAGCGCGTCTACCTCGAGGTGACCACCAACGCGGGATTCCTCCACGATTCCCGCCGTCTCGGGGTGGTCTACGAGGTGATCCGGTTCGATTCGAAGCAGGGGGACCGCGCGCGGGACCGCCACACCAAGGCCCGCAGGGCCCACTGGCGCCAGGTCCTGACCCGGCTCGCCTCGGGGGCGAAGCCCCGCAATCCCAGCGAAGAGGCCGCTCTGGCTGCCTTTGAGGCGGCGATCGGACGGAAGCCGACCGGCCGGGACCTCCGGGTCGCGTCACGGCGCATCCGTTTTCAGCTCGGCCAGCGAGACAAGTTTCGGGACGGGCTGATCCGGTCC
>DAOUZG010000101.1 GCA_030665705.1 Deltaproteobacteria bacterium
GTCCACAAGATCCTCGGCGGGAACGCGATCCGCGTCGTCCGGAGCTGCCTGCCGACGAAGGAGGGGGGCGCGGGTCTCTGAGCTCTACTTCGCTGCTGCGCGTCCCCCGATGGGAGCTTTCTCCAACTCCTCAGACAGGAAGTTCTCGACGGCCTCCAGCATCTCAAAAAGCTCGGGCTCACCTCTCAGAAAAGCATGGTTGTTGCCTTCCAGAGTCTGTAACCGGGCTCCAGGGATGAGAGAGGCCAGCTCGCGGCCGAGAGAGTAGGGGACGATCGCGTCCCCGCGTCTGTGGATCACCAGCGTCGGGGCATGGACCCGCCGGGCGAGGTTTCGCGCATCCATTTCCAGCAGCGTCGCCAGGAAGTTGGCCGCATCCTCCGGTGTGGCGGCGACACGCTGCCATTCGTTGAACAGGCGAAAGTCGAGCTCGTCCCCTTCCGGCATGAAAAGGCTCGTAAAGACCTGTCGGAATGCAGGGGTGTCCGCTCCCCAGCCAGTCCGCATCATCGGTATCAGGCTCAGTAGCAGCTCCCGTCGTTCCGGAGTGTCCCAGTTTCTGGCGAAGGACCCGTAGAAAACGAGCCGGTCGACGCGCTCCGGGTGACGTTACGCGTAGGCGATTGCCACGGGCCCGCCTGCGGAGTGGGCAACGATCGAGAAGCGTTCGAGATTCAGCGCGTCGACCACGGCCTCGAGGTCGCTTAGCCGCGCATCGAGTGAGTAGTCCTCGATCCCGCGGTCGGAGAGGCCGGTTCCGCGCCCGTCGAAGCGGACGAAGAAGAATTGCTTCTCCCAGCGCGGCGCCATGCTGAACGCTGGGCTGCTCAGGCCCTTTTCGAGATGGGTGAACCAGCCGAGCACCTGCACGACTGCAGGCCCCTCACCACTTGTCGCGTAGGCGATCCGAACGCCGTCCTTCGCCGTCGTGAAGCCGATCTCCTGATCGGAGGTCGCGCGAGCAATGAGAGGGGGCACGTTCAGGATGAACGCAGTCTGGATAGCCACGCGATTCGTTGCGTAGAGGGTGTAGCCAACGATGGCGATCGCGAGGGCGATGAGGACACTCGAAGCAGCCGAATGATTCTTCATTGAGTCTCTTGCGGAGTGGAACCAGCTGGCACTGTGAGTCCGGACCTCCGACGCGAGGAGGCCAGGAGCCCGGAGCTCGTACACCTTTACGGGGCGGTCCACGTTCTTGAGTTTCTTGTCGCCCAAGGATGCGGCTTGGATGCCGGGCTTGTTGCGAATCTCGTCGTAGACTTTTTCGGAGACGCAGATTCCTCCCTCAGACGCCAGGGCGTGGATTCGGGATGCCACGTTGACGCCGTCCCCGTAGACGTCTTGGCCCTCGACGACGATGTCTCCCTCGTGGATGCCGATTCGCAGCTTCAGATCCGCGTCATCCCCGAGCACGCGCTGGAGCTCGAGGGCGCAGTTCACGGCATCCACGGCACTCCCGAAGGTGCAGAGCGTTCCGTCCCCCACCTCCTGGACCCACTCGCCGTGAAACTGCTCGACCAGGGCCTTCTGAAGCCGGCGGGAACGCTTGAGCACCTCGATCGCCCGCTGCTCGTCCTCGCCCATCATGGAGGTGTAGTTCACGATGTCCGTGAACAGGATCGCAGCGAGCTTACGGGTCCGGTCCGGCATACCTCTCCGTCGCGATTGGGCTCACCGGAGCCCTGACTTCCCCTGCGCGACTCCCGAGTATAGGCGTCCGCCGAGGGTCCGGACCAGGGCCCGCCCCGGCGTGTGGCGTGGCCAGGCCGCCGCTCGTCGGCTCTCGAGCCCCGACGATGAGGGGGTTTCGACCCCTTCATGCATGGCGGCAAAGCAGATACGATCTCTTCCATGCTGATCCGTCTCGACCGGGTCCAGGTGGTCGTTCGGGAGCTGGAACCGGCGGCCGACCTGTGGGAGCGGCTTCTCGGTCTCCGATCGGTGCGCGAGGACTCGCTCGAGACGTTCCGATCGCGACGGCGCGTCCTCCGACTCGGCGATAGCGAGGTCGAGCTCCTCAGCCCTACCGGCCCGGGCGCCGCGGCGGACCAGCTGGGGGCCTGGGGGGAGGGTCTCTTCGCCGCGGGCTTCGGGGTCCAAGATCTACACCGGTTTCGAGAGCACCTCGCCGCGCACGGGGCCCGCTGGACCGAGGAAGGGGACCAGTTCTTTCTCGACCCGAGCGAGTCACGAGGCCTTCGCACGGTGATCAGCGAGTGGCGCCCCCGCGAGCCCGCCGGCCGCCTACGTTTCCTCTACGAGGTGACCCACGTGGTCCGGAGCTGGAAGGAGGCTCGCGACACGCACACCGCGCTGTTCGGGCTCGACGCGGACCGGTTTCACGAAATCCAGTCGGAGCAGTACGGCTACACCGGACAACTTCTGCTCTTCGACCCGCCGGAACGGCTGGATCGAATCGAGCTGTGTGAGATCACGAACCCCGAAGGGGCAATGGGCCGCTTCTTCCGGCGGCGCGGTGAGTCGCTCTACATGTGCTACGCGGAGTGCGACGACCTCGGACGGCTGCTCGCTCACTTGCGCGAGCAGGGAGCGCGGGTCGACGTTCCCCTCGGTACAGAGGACCCGCCCAACCTGTTTGTTCACCCGAAGTCGCTGACGGGAGTCCTGCTGGGGGTGAGCCGCACGCACTTCGCCTGGACCTGGTCCGGCCGCCCCGATCTGGCTACGCGCTAATCCGCGACGCCCTGCCGGTCGCGGTACTCGGCATAACGCACCAGGTGCGTGAGCGTTCGAACCGCGCGGTGACCCGAAGGAAACGGCACGCGGCCGGAGTCGATCACGCTGCGCGGCCCCGGGTTTCCGTAGTGGCGGTCGGTGTAGGTAAGGTCGGTGGCGACGAGAACCGGCTTTCGGTGTTTCTGGCTCGCCTCGACCGCAGCCAGGGCGTAGCGATGGTCCTGGCGCTGGTGAAAGTCGGCGACCCGGTCCAGTCCGTAGTCGGGATGCAGCGAGCCGCTCTTGACGACCTGCGCCTGGGCTGCCTGGATCCCGATTCCTAGATAGATCACGGCATCCACCTCGGGATGGGCCGCCGCTAGATCGAGCACCCGCGGGACCGTGTCCCGCGTCTCTCCCCCGGCGAGGTCGACCGGGTTTCCCCGGCTCCACCGCGCCGGGACCAGTTGGTCGATCTCTCGGCGCAGGTCCTCCGGGAGAGGGATGAGATCGAGACCGGCCTGCACCGCCGCGTCGGCCGTCAGGACACCCCAGCCCCCCGCCACCGTGAACACGAGCGTCCTTCGTCCACGGGGGATCGGCTGCGTCGCGAACGTGGCTGCCGTCTCGTACGCCTCTTCTACCGTCTCGCACCGAGTGATCCCCGCTTGCCGACAGACGCCGTGGAATATTCGGTCGTCGGCGGCAAGGGCTCCCGTATGGCTCGAGGCGGCGCGCTTTCCGCGCTCGGTGACGCCCCCCCGTACGACGACGAGCGGCTTTCGGCGCGTGTGCCGGCGGGCCACCTCGAGAAAACGTCGACCGTCTCCGACGCCTTCCAGGTAGGCGAGGCTCACGGTCGTGTCGGGATCCTCGCCGAAGTACTCCAGATAGTCTGCGAGCTCGAGCTGGGCGGAGTTCCCGCACGAAACCCCCTTGCTGAAACCCACCCCGAACAGGCACCCGTAGTTCATGAAGCTCGAGCCGATGTTCCCGCTCTGGCTCGCCATCGAGATCGATCCGGGCGGAGGAAAGGGCGCGACGATCTGCGCACACATCGAGACGGAGGTCGAGACGAGTCCCTGGCCGTTCGGACCCGCGATCACGATCCCGAGTCCGTCGGCAAGACGGACCAGGTCGCCCTCGAGCTGGCGGCCCTTCTCTCCCGCCTCGCCGTACCCCCCGGAGGCGACAAAGGCCGCACGTACGCCTCGGCGCGCACACGCCTCTAGAATCTCCGGGTTGACGGTCGCCGGTGTGCAGACCAACACGAGGTCGGCCTGGTCCTGCGGGACTTCGTCGATGCTGCGCAGGACGGCTCGCCCGAGGATCTCGGCCCCATCGCGGTTGATCGGGAAGAGCTTGCCCTCGAAGCCGAAACGCAAGAGGTTGTGGTACGCGGCGGTCCCGAACTTCCCGGGGTGCGCAGAGACGCCGGTGATGACGATCCCGCGCGGATAGAACAGCGGCCGCAGCCGCTCGAGCGCCGAGGTCACGGTGTCTCCTCGAGCCCGACGAGTGCATGCACGACCGCGCCGCCGAGCGGGAGGCTGGACTCGTCTACGGTCATGGTGGGCGCGAGCATACGGACCGCCCGGGCTTCACGCTACCCCTGGTTTGACGGTTTCGAGGAGGGCGGGCACCCTTCGGCCGGGATCCGAGGGTGGCATCTTCCGACACAAACCCACGCACGCCAGATAGAGCCGCGTCCGCCCGCGGCCGATTCCAGCCGCGGCGCCGGGCCCTCGTTCGCGGGTCGCTCCTCGTCCTAGTCGCAGTCCTGTTCGTGGTCTCCATCCCCTGGTACCGAGCCTCCGGGGAGCTCCCGTCTGTCGTCCTGGGGCTTCCGGACTGGGTGGCGGTGGCCCTCGGTTGCTACGTCGGTGTCGCGGTCCTCAACTCGATTGCCTGGGCTCTCACGGACGTTCCCGATGTGCCCTCTTCCGACACGGAGGACGGGGCGTGAGCTCGGCTTCCCTGGGACTGGCCGCACTTGCCGTCTACACCCTCGTGCTGGTCGCGGTGGCCGAAATCGCGCGTCGTGCTCGGAAGAGCCGAACCCCCGCCGACCACTTCCTCGCGGGTCGCGAGCTCGGCGTATTCGTTCTCTTCCTGACGCTTTATGCGACTACATACAGTGGAAATTCTCTGCTCGGGTACCCCGGCGAGGCCTACCGACGCGGGTTTTCGTGGATCATGGCTACGGGATTCATGATGGCCATCATCTTTGCTTTCCACGCGCTGGTCCCTAGGCTCCGACCGGTTGCGGTCCGCTACGAGTTCGTGACGCCCGGCGACTGGATCCGGTACCGGTTCGGCACCGAACCGGGGGGCAAGGCGTTGTTGTTCGGTGTTTCGCTGCTGATGACCATCGCGCTGGCGAGCTTTCTGCTCACGCAACTCATCGCGATGGGCCATGTGACGAGCCAGGTCACGGACGGCCTGGTTCCGTACTGGGTCGGCGTTGTGGGACTCGCCGGAATGATCCTGCTGTACGAAACCGTGGGTGGCATGCGTGCTGTCGCGTGGACCGACGCCGCCCAGGGTGTGCTAATGCTCCTCGGCCTCTCCGCGCTCCTCGGATGGCTCATCGGGACCGCAGGTGGGCTCGAGTCGATGACTCGAGAGCTCTACGAGCTCCGGCCCGAGGCGGTCCGCGTACCCGACGCACGCGAGTGTGCGAACTGGGGAAGCACGCTGGTGCTGTTGGGGCTGGCCAGCGTCATCTATCCCCAGGCGATTCAGCGCATCTACGCAGCGCGGAGCGGTCTCGCGCTCAGACGGTCGCTCTCGATCATGACCTTCATGCCGCTCACGACCACCCTCGTCGTCACGCTCATCGGGCTCGCCGCGATCTCGCGATTCGAGCACCTCGGGGCTCTGGAGGCGGACACGGTGATGCCGCGACTCCTGGCCGACTGGGCGGCAAGCGGTCCGATCGGTGCAGGGCTCGCGATCCTGGTGTTTCTGGGGGCCCTCGCGGCGATGATGTCGACGGCCGACTCGGTCCTGCTCTCGCTCGGTTCCGTCATCGCCTCGGATCTGCTGGGACGATCGCGGCTCGAGGCGAACACGACACGGCTCGGGACGAACATCGCGGCGGTCGTGATGGCAGGCGCGGTCATCCTCGCGCTCTCTCCCCGACTCACGATCTGGCGCTTGATCGAGCTGAAGATGGAGCTACTGGTCCAGTGCGTTCCGGCGTTCCTCCTGGCGATTCACTGGCGGGGGTTCCGCGCTCGCCCCGCTCTATGGGGCCTCGGGGTCGGCGCGGTGCTCGCGATCGGCTCGGTGCTGCTGGGGGTCAAGCGGATCGGAGGCCTACACGTCGGGGTGCTGGCTCTCCTCGTGAACGCGGGGATCGCAACCGTCGGATCGTTGCGTCCCCTTGCTCGACCGCACCCAGCCCCGTAGCCTTGCTCCATGGTCTCGTCGGTTACGGAGGGGGTTCGCGTCTCCGTCGTCAGCTCCTTCCTTCCCCGCAAGAGCTCACCCGAGCGCCGGCGGTACGTCTTCGCATACCGAATCACGATCGCCAACGAATCCTCGCGAACCGTCCAGCTCCTTCGCCGCCACTGGATGATCTCGGACGAGAACGGCCAGGTCACCGAGGTGCACGGCGAGGGCATCGTGGGCGAGCAACCGGTTCTTGGACCGGGCGCCGATTACACCTACACGAGCGGAGCGGTGCTCGAGACTCCGACGGGGACCATGGAGGGGCACTACGAAATGCAGGTTCCCGACGGCGAGCTGCTGCGGGTTGCTATTCCGCTCTTTGCGCTCGGCCGGCCGGCGGCTGTTCACTGAGCTGCGGATCATGCGCCGGGGCAAACGGCTGCCGCGGATCGACGAACGGAGAGGGATCTCCGCGGAGAAGGGGGAGGAGGGGAGGGAGCGCGCGTGAAAAGGGTGGGTGCTCCAAGGGGCACCCGAGCAGGCGCTCCACCTCCGGCTGGGCAACAGCCTCCCGAACGAGGGGTTGGGGCGGGGTCGCTCCCCACAGGTCCCGGACCACGCGAAGCCGAGCCGTTGGGCTGGCCTCTTCGAGCGGGAAGGGGAGCGGGATGCTGAGCACGCTCTCGGGGTACCGCACGGGACGGCGGGACACCATGTTCGAGGTCGCCCTAAACAACC
>DAOUZG010000027.1 GCA_030665705.1 Deltaproteobacteria bacterium
CCCGGCCGTGGGCAAGCGGGTCGTCGAGATTACGCAGCGTGCGCGACGCTCCGCCCGCATGGACCGGATGGCGGAGCGGGCGCGTCGAGACCTTCAGGAGGAGGCACCCAAGGCCGCACAGGCCGAGGCGCAGGCCGCCGACGCCAAAGCGGCCGAGACAGAGGCGGGGGCGGCCTCGGAGGCGGGGGAAAAGGGTAAGCCAGAGGCAAAGGCGGAGGTCGACGAGGACGACATCACGCAGCCGTTGCCGGAGGCAGAAGCGAAGGGCGAGGACGCCCCGCCGCCCGAGGAGACCAAAGCCTGAGACTCGGCACCGGGCGCATCTGAAAGAGGAAGGAGGAGACGGTGGCGGAGATCTCTGCGGCGCAGGTGAAAGAAGTTCGGGAGCGGACCGGCGCCGGAATGATGGACTGCAAGAAGGCGCTCCTCGAAGCCAACGGGGATTCGGCACGGGCACTCGACATTCTTCGTGAGCGCGGACTCGTGAAGGCGCGAAGCAAGGCCGGGCGCGTGACCACGGAGGGCCAGGTCGTCGCGAGAGTTTCCGAGGGGGGGCGCGCGGGCGTGCTCGTGGAAGTGAACTGCGAGACCGATTTCGTGGCCAAGACGGAGGAGTTCGGCTCGTTCGCGCGGGAGCTCGCGGAGCTGGCGCTCGAGCACGCGCCTGCCGACCCGGAAGCCCTCCTGGCGCTGCCGCTCGGAGGAGCCACCGCGAGTGAGCGCGTCACCGGCGTCATTGCCAAGCTCGGCGAGAACATCCAGGTTCGGCGCCTCGCTCGCCTCGACGCCGGAGAGAAGGGCTTCCTCGCGAGCTACATCCACGCGGGAGGCAAGATCGGCACCCTCGTGGCCGTGGAGGCAGAGGATCCGTCAAACGACGACGTACGCGTCTTCGCGCACAACCTCTGCATGCACGTGACCGCCCTCCAGCCGCTCGCCGTTACGCGCGGAGACCTCCCGCCCGACGAGGTCGAGAAGGAGCGGACGGTGCTTCGCAAGCAGGCCGAGGGGTCGGGCAAGCCGCCCAACGTGATCGAGAAGATGGTGGAGGGCCGTCTTCGGAAGTACTACGCCGAGGTGGTGCTTGTCGAGCAGGCCCTCGTGATGGATCCGGACCGGACGGTCGAGAAGATCGCCAAGGCCCTCGGCACCGAGGTCGTGGCGTTCCGACGCCTCCAGCTCGGTGAGCAGACGGAGTTATGAAGCTGGTCTACAAGCGCGTGGTCTTGAAGATCTCCGGCCAGCGCCTGGCCGGAGACGACGGCTTCGGGATCAGCACGCAGGCCATCCAGCGCACGGCACAGGAGATCGTCGAGGCCCGGGAACAGGGCGTTGAGGTCGGGGTGGTCTGTGGGGGTGGAAACATTATCCGCGGGATCTCCGCGGAGGCCGAGGGGCTGAACCGCGTGGCGGCCGATTCGATGGGGATGCTCGCGAGCGTCATGAACGCGCTCGCGCTGCAGGATGGCCTGGAGAAGTGCGGGGCCGACACGCGCGTTCTCTCGGCGGTCGAGATCAAGCAGGTCGCCGAGCCTCACATCCGGCGCCGTGCGATGCGCCACATCGAGAAGGGTCGGATCGTCATTTTCGCGGCGGGAACCGGCAACCCGTTCTTCACGACGGATACGGGTGCCGCCCTTCGTGCCATGGAGATCGGAGCCGGGGTGCTGCTCAAGGGAACTCGCGTCGACGGTGTTTACGATTCCGATCCGGAGAAGTTCCCCGGCGCAAAGCGTTACGACCGGATCACCTACCGGGAGTTCCTGCATCGAAACCTCGATGTGATGGACGCAACCGCAATCTCGCTCTGTCAGACCCACAAGCTGCCGATCGTGGTGTTCGACATGACGGTTCCCGGAAACATGCTCCGCGTGATTCAGGGCGAGACGATCGGGACGGCGGTGGGAGTCTAGAGGGGAAGAGCACGATGGCGGAGACGGACCCGATTCTAAAGGAAGCCGGCAAGGGGATGGAGAAGAGCCTCGAGAGCCTCCAGCGGGACATGGGCCGGATCCGGACCGGACGCGCGAACCCCGCAATCCTCGACGGCGTGATGGTCGACTACTACGGCACTCCGACCCCCCTCAAGCAGCTCGCCACAGTGAACGCCCCCGAGCCGCGACTGCTCATGGTCCAGCCGTTCGATCCGAGCGCGCTCCCCGAGATCGAACGGGCCATTTTAAAGGCGGATATCGGACTCTCTCCCGTGAACGACAAGAAGATCCTGCGCCTTCCGATTCCCGAACTCACCGAGGAACGCCGACGGGAGCTCGTGAAGCAGATCAAGAAGATGGGGGAGGACCACAAAGTCGGGATTCGGAGCGCGCGCCGCGACGCGATGTCGACGGCCAAGGAGAAGGAGAAGAAGAGCGAGCTGACCAAGGACGAGGCGCATAGCGTACAGAATCAGGTCCAGGAGCTGACCGACCAGTTCATCGAGAAGGTCGATCAGGCCGTCGCGAACAAGGAGCAAGAGATCCTTCGAGTCTGATATGGCCCGACTCGACCCGAACAAGTTGCCGCGCCACGTGGCGATCATCCCCGACGGCAACGGCCGCTGGGCGGAGGCCCGAGGATTGCCGCGCGAGCAGGGACACCGACAGGGGTGCGAGGTGGTCCGCGAGGTGGTTCGGGCGTGCCACGAGCTCGGCATCCGCGTGCTCACGCTCTTCGCCTTCTCCACGGAGAACTGGGACCGTCCGGTGGAGGAGGTCGGGGAGATCATGGACCTCCTGGAGCGGTACATGGAGTCGGAGACCGACGAGCTCGTCGAGCAGGGGATCCGCGTCCAGGCCATCGGCCGGCTTTCCGATCTCAGTCCCGAGCTCCGGCAAAGGCTGGAGGAGCTCACCCGGCGGACGGAGCACAACGACGAGATGCGACTCGCGTTTGCACTGTCCTACAGCGGACGTACGGAGATCGTCGACGCGGTCCGCAACATCGCTCGCGCCGTCGAGGCGGGCTGTGTCGACCCGGAGGCGATCGACGAGAAGAGCGTCCAGAACTACCTCTACGCGCCCGACCTTCCCGATCCTGACCTGCTGATCCGAACGGGGGACGAGCACCGGATCTCCAACTTTCTGCTCTGGCAGCTCGCCTACACCGAGCTGTACCACACCGAGAGGCTCTGGCCCGACTTTCGGAAGCAGGACCTGGTCGATGCACTCGTGGCCTACCAGGGGCGCGAGCGGCGCTTCGGGCGGACCAGCTCACAGGTTCGGGAGCGGCGGTGAAGAGGCTCTCGGTTCTTGGCTCCACCGGTTCCATCGGAACTCAGGTTCTGGCCGTTGCCGAGTGTCATCCCGACCAACTGGAGGTCGTGGCGCTGGCGGCGGGCCGCAACACGGACCTCCTGATCCATCAGGCCAAACGGTTCCGACCCCGTCTGGTGTCGGTTGCGAGCCCTCACGATGCGGCGCGCGCCCAGGACGCGCTCTCCGATCTGGACACCCGGGTGCTCTGCGGCGCCGAGGGGCTCGTGGAGGTCGCCCGGGCGGGTGCCGATCTCGTCGTGGGAGCCCTCGTCGGTCGGCTCGGACTGGAGCCGGTGCTGGCTGCATTGCAGAGCAGGACCGACGTGGCTCTCGCGAACAAGGAGGTCCTGGTCATGGCGGGGCCGCTCGTGCTGCGGGAGGCCGAGCGGAGCGGGGCCCGTGTGCTGCCGCTCGACTCCGAGCACGTGGCAATTCATCAGGCGATGGCCGGCCACCCGCGGGAAGGGGTCCGGCGCGTGATCCTGACCGCCTCGGGGGGGTCGCTGCGCGGGGCGTCGCGCGAGGAGATGGAACGGGCGACACCGGAGCAGGCGCTCTCGCACCCCAACTGGGAGATGGGCCCGAAGATCACCGTGGACTCCGCCACGCTCATGAACAAGGGCCTCGAGGTGATCGAGGCACGCTGGCTCTTCGACCTGGATCCCGACCGGATCGACGTTCTCATCCACCCGGAGAGCATCGTGCACTCACTGGTGGAGTACGTCGACGGAAGCTGGCTCGCTCACCTCGCCGTACCCGACATGCGGATCCCGATCGCCTACGTTCTGGGGATGCCCGCCAGGCTCCCGCTCTCGGAGGTTCGTCCGCTCGATCTCGCCGCGATCGGTGCGCTTCACTTCGAACGGCCCGACCCCGGACGCTTCCCCTGTCTCGAGCTTGCCTGGCACGCGGTGCGCAGTGGAGGGACGGTGCCCGCGGCACTTAACGCGGCAAACGAGGAGGCGGTGGGTGCGTTCCTGGAGCGGCGCATCCCCTTCACCGGGATCTCGTCCGCGGTGCGGTGGGCGCTGGAGCGCACGCCGGCGCAGCCCGGTTTTGTGCTGGAGGAAATCCTCGAGGTGGATCGAGGGGCGCGGGCCCACGCCCGGGAGTGGGTGGAGGAACACCACGCATGAGCTTTCTCGACTTCGTCGTGCCGTTCATCGTCGTGCTCGGCGTGCTGATCTTCGTCCACGAGCTCGGTCACTTCCTGGCGGCCAAGGCGGTCGGTGTGAAGGTGGAGCGCTTCTCGCTGGGCTTCGGCCGGGCGGTCGTGAAGCGGACGATCGGAGAGACCGAGTACCGGATCGGGTGGATGCCCCTGGGCGGCTACGTGCGAATGCTCGGTGAGATTCCGGGAGAGCCACCTCTGGCACCCGAAGACGTGAACCGGACGTTCAACCGGCGCCCGGTCTGGCAGCGGATCACCATCTCGGTCGCGGGTCCCGTGATGAACTTCGTGCTTCCCGTCCTGCTCCTGGCCGGGGCCTACCTGGTCGGGGTGCCGACGCCGACCTCGCGCATCGGCTCGGTGCTCCCCGACTCCCTTGCCGAGAGCGCGGGGATCCTTCCGGGAGACCGGATTGTGTCCGTGGCCGGAACCCCCACCGAGTGGTGGACCGAGGTGGCCGAGGCCCTCGCCGAGGCTCCCCCGGCTCCGGTGGACGTGGAGGTGGCTCGCCGCGGCGAGCGCGTGAACGTCACCCTCGAGGTAGCGGACCGCGAGACGCGAAGGGGGGGCTACGGTCTCTCGCCGACGGCCCCGGCCGCCGTGATTGCCGTACGGAGCCCCGAAACGCCCGCGGCCGACGCGGGTCTGCGGACCGGGGATCGGATCACCCACGTACGCGGGCGGGAAGTGGTGGACTGGCCCTCGTTCGTCGAGGCGCTCGAGGGAGTCCAGGGCTCTGTCGGGGTGGAGGTGGTCCGGCTGCTCGAGGGCGGTCCGACCGAGACGGTCCGCCTCACGCTCCCCATCGGGCAGGTCGGGCCAGATCGCCTCGAGCGACTGGGAATCCTCTCCGGCGACCTCTGGGTTCAGGAGGTCGATGCCGACACCCCCGCCGAGAGGGCGGGTCTTGAGGGCGGGGACCTGGTTCTCGCCGTCGACGGCGAGCCGATCGCGAGCTTTCGGGACCTGGCGCGACGGATCCGCGAGAGCGGGGGCCGAGCGTTGCAGTTTCAGATTCTGCGCGACGGCCAGACGCACGAGCTCGAGGTGGTGCCGGAGGAGCGCGAGGTCATGCAGGCCGGCATCCGAGAGCGCGTCTACGCAATCGGCGTCCGGGGCGGGGCGCCGGGAGGAGCGGAGCTTCGGAGCCGCCGCATCGGCAACCCGATCCGCGCCCTCGTGATGGGGGCGCAGTGGTCAGGACAGATCCTCATCCGGACCTTCGAGGGGATCGGTCTGCTCATCTCCGGCCGGGTCGGACGTGAAGGGCTTGCCGGACCGATCGGGATCGGAATGATTGCAGCGGAGTCGTTCCGGGCCGGGTGGGTGCAGGGGACTTTGATGATGGCCGTGATCAGCATCAACCTGGCGATCCTGAATCTGCTTCCGATCCCGGTGCTGGACGGCGGACAGATCCTGTTTGCACTCCTCGAACGTGCGAAGGGGAGCGAGCTCTCCTTCCGAACCCGCGAGATCGCGCAGCAGATCGGCATCACCATCCTGCTTCTCGTCATGGTCCTCGCCTTCTGGAACGACATCGCCCGCCACTGGTCGGACATCATCGGGTTCTTCCAGGGCTCGTCCTGAGCGAAGCCCTGGAGCTCGGGGCTAACGCGATGCTGCTCGCCATCGAGACCGCCACCGACGTCGGGGGCGTTGCTCTGCTGGAGTTCGACGAGGGGTCCTTGCGGGCCGAGATCGTGCTGGGGGAGGGGACCTCCTACAACGCGGCCCTCATGCCCGCGATCGACCAGGCTCTGCGAACGGGTGGCTGCACGCTGGACACCGTCTCGGTGATTGCTCTGTCGGTGGGGCCAGGCTCGTTCACCGGCCTCCGGATCGGCCTGGCGACGGCGCTGGGACTCTGCTTCGCGACCGACCGAGGCATCGTGCCGGTTCCCACGCTGGCGGCGCTGTCGCTGCAGGCGGAGGGTGCGCCCCGAATCGCGCCGGCACTCGACGCACGCAAGGGGCAGGTCTACGCCGGACTCTACGGGCCCGAGGGGGAGCCGCTTGCCGAGGACCGGGTCACGGACCCGCTCCCCTGGCTCGAATCGCTGAAGGGGCTGGGGCCGATCTCCTTCCTCGGTCCGGGCGCGATGCTCTACCGCAACGAGATCGAGACGGTGCTCGGGAACGAGGCACGGCTGATCATGGGGGGTGCGAGCTGGCCCCGTCCGGCAACGGTCGGCAGGCTCGGTGAGCGCCTCCGAAAGAGGGGCGCGACGCGGGTTCCGGCGGAGGTGGAGCTTCGCTACCTGCGTCCCGCGGAGGCCGAGAATAGGGGGGATTCCGTTGCTGGACACACCCGCGGTGAACGCATAACCTAGCCCTGAACGGGGCTATCCTGAGGTCCGATGGAGGACTACGAGCGCATCCAGATCGAGTCTCTCGTTCAAAGGGACGAGGAGCTGCGGGGACTCTGGACCGAGCACCTCGACTTCGAGCGACGCCTCGAGGAGCTGGATGCGCTTCCTCATCTGACGGCTGAGGAGGAGATCGAGCGGAAACGGATCCAGAAGCTCAAGCTGGCGGGGAAGGACCGGATCGCAGGGATACTGGCCCGTCACCGCAAGGAAGCCTGAGCAGGACCTGCGGGTCGAGAGGGTGCTTTGCGGCTGACAGGGGCAGAGATCGTCGTCCGGTGTCTCCAGGAGGAGGGGGTCGAGCTCGTCTTCGGCTACCCCGGGGGCGTGGTTCTGGATCTGTACGACGCGATCCACCGCGCGAAGTTCCGACACATCCTGGCGCGACACGAGCAGGGCGGCGTGCACATGGCGGATGGGTACGCGCGTGCGACGGGTCGTCCCGGCGTTGCGATCGTGACCTCGGGACCCGGTTGCACGAACGCGGTGACCGGCCTCGCCACGGCTTATACCGATTCGATCCCGCTGGTCGTGTTTACGGGCCAGGTTCCGACCCAGATGATCGGGAACGACGCCTTCCAGGAAGCGGACAACATGGGCATCACCCGGCCCGTGACCAAGCACAACTACCTGGTCAAGGACGTCCGAGACCTCGCGCCCACGATCAAGGAGGCCTTCTACATCGCGACGACCGGGCGTCCGGGTCCCGTCGTCGTCGATCTCCCCAAGGACGTGGGCAGAGCCTCCACCGACTACCACTATCCGCGCGAGATCTTCCTGGAGCACTACCAGCCGCGCTACGAGGGTCACTGGGGCCAGATCAAAAAGGCGATGTCGCTGGTCCTCAAGGCGCGCCGCCCCGTGGTCTACTTCGGGGGCGGGGTGATCATCTCCGGAGCGAGCGAGGAGCTCCGCCGCTTCTGCGAGAAGCTCGGGGCTCCGGTCACCTACACGCTCATGGGGATCGGCGGGATCCCGGGCAACGACCGGCTGTCGCTCGGAATGCTCGGAATGCACGGGACCTACCGCTCCAACCTGGCGGTCGACGGGGCGGACCTGCTGATCGCGATCGGGGCGCGTTTCGATGACCGGGTGACCGGGAAGCTCGACGAGTTCAGCACGCACTCGAAAAAGATCCACATCGACATCGACCCGACGTCGATCCGGAAGAGCGTCTACGTCGACAGTCCCATCGTCGGGGACGTTCGGAACTGTCTGCAGAAGTTCCTGGAGCTGATGGAGAACGAGCCGAAGCTCGAGGGCTATCCGGAGCGGATCGCTGACTGGTGGCGGCAGATCGAGGAGTGGGACCGCGAGCATCCGATCGGCTACGCCCAGTCTCCGACCGGCCCGATCCTCCCGCAGTACGTCATCGACAAGGTCTACCAGCTCACCCGCGGCGAGGCCGTGGTGACGACCGACGTGGGTCAGCATCAGATGTGGGCGGCCCAGTACTACCACTCCCAGAAGGCGCGGAACTGGATCACGTCCGGCGGGCTCGGGACGATGGGGTTCGGGCTGCCGGCTGCCGTGGGGGCTCAGCTCGGCCGACCGAAGGACACGGTCGTGTGTATCACGAGCGAAGGTTCACTCCAGATGAACAGTCAGGAGTTCGCGACCGCCGTCGAGCACAACGTGCCGATCAAGGTGGTGCTCGTCAACAACGGTTGTCTCGGGATGGTTCGTCAGTGGCAGGAGATCTTCTACGACAAGCGCTACTCCGAGGTGGACGTTTCCCAGACCCCCGACTTCGTGCGCCTGGCCGAGGCGTACGGGCTTCAGGGGCTGCGGGCCACGCGCGTGGAAGAGGTCGAGACGGTGCTCGAAAAGGGGCTCGCCTCCGCCCGCCCCGTGCTCATGGAATTCGTCTGTGCGCCGGAGGAGAACGTCTTTCCGATGGTCCCCTCGGGGGAGCCGTCCCGGAAGATGCTTTTCGGCCACCCCACACAGAGCTAGGCGATGGAACACACCATCAGCGTTCGCGTGCGTAACGAGTTCGGCGTGCTGTCGCGCGTCGCGGGGCTCTTCTCCGCCCGCGGGTACAACATCGACAGTCTCTGCGTGGCCGAGACGCTGGATCCGAAGGTGTCGCAGATCACTCTGGTCACGCACGGCAACGACGATACGATCGAGCAGATCATCAAGCAGCTCTACAAGCTGATCGATGTGGTCAAGGTGGTCGACCACCAGAGCGGGACCTATGTCGGGCGTGAGCTCGCGCTGCTCAAGGTCCGGACGCTTCCTGAGTCACGCGCCGAGGTGCTGCGGACCGCCGAGATCTTCCGCGGGAAGATCGTCGATGTGACGCCCGATTCCTACACGATCGAGGTGACCGGAAGCCCCGACAAGATCCGGGGGTTGGTCGATCTCCTGCAGCCGCTCGGTCTCGTCGACGTCATGCGAACCGGAAGGGTCGCTGCTCCGCGCGGCCTCTGAGCTCGGGGAAACGGCACCGCTCGGTTCCCGCCGATCGACGCCGGGGAGGACACTCGGGATGAAGGCCTACTACGACAAGGACGCGGATCTCAAGCGGCTCGAGGGCAAGACCGTCGCCATCCTCGGCTACGGGAGCCAGGGGCACGCGCACGCTCAGAACCTGCGCGACAGCGGAGTCGATGTAGTCGTGGGCGAGCTCCCGGGCTCACCGCCGTGGCAGAAGGCGGAGGCGGACGGGTTCAAGGTCTCGCCGGCCGGCAAGGCCACCCACACCGGCGACGTCGTGATGATGACGCTCCCCGACGAGATCATGGCCGACGTCTACCGGGCAGAGATCGCGCCCGAGATCCGGGACGGGAGCTACCTGGGCGTCGCGCACGGGTTCAACCTCCACTACGGCCAGATCCGCCCCCCCGAGGGTGTAAACGTCTTCATGGTGGCGCCCAAGGGCCCCGGCCACATCGTGCGGAGCCTCTTCGCGCGCGGCGAAGGGGTTCCAGCGCTCGTCGCCGTCGGCCAGGACCCGAGCGGTGACACCCTCCAGGTGGCTCTCGCCTACGCCCGGGGGATCGGGGCCGGGCGGTCGGGGATCATCGAGACCACCATCCGCGAGGAGACGGAGACCGACCTGTTCGGAGAGCAGGCGGTTCTTTGCGGGGGCCTGACGGCTCTCATGCAGGCCGGATTCGAGACCCTGGTCGAGGCGGGCTACGCGCCGGAGATGGCGTACTTCGAGTGCATCCACGAGATGAAGCTCATCATCGACTTCATCTACGAGGGGGGCATCTCCAACATGCGCTACACGATCTCCAACACGGCCCAGTACGGCGACGTGACCCGGGGGCCGAGGGTGATCGGCGAGGCCGCGCGCGAGGAGATGCGCAAGATCCTGCGTGAGGTTCAGTCGGGCGAGTTCGCGCGCGAGTGGATCCTGGAGACCAAGGCCGGAAAGCCGGTCTTTAACGCGCTGACCCGCAAGGGAGAGGAGCATCCGCTCGAGGAGGTCGGGCGGAGGCTTCGGGGCCTGATGTCGTGGCTCGCGAAGGACCGACTCGTCGATCGAGACCGCAACTGATCGAGACCGCAACTGACAGGAGGGAAAGCCGTGGCCGTGCCTCGAGCGCTGCAGGGGAGGGTGGCGCGGCCTGGTCTGTGGCCGAGCGCGATCCTCGCGCTCGCGTCGGTTGCGGCGGCCCCGCTTCTCGCTCCATGGGTGGCCCTCGTCCTCCTGGCGCTGGCGGGCGCGAACCTCGCCTTCTTCCGCAATCCACGGCGTGCCCCCCCGCGCGGGGCGGGAAGAGTGGTCGCCGCCGCTGACGGGCGCGTGGTGGAGGTGGCCCGGGTCGAGGATCCGGGCGGATTCGTCGGCTCGGCCTGGCGGGTCTCGGTCTTTCTCTCCATTTTCAACGTTCACGTTCAACGGGCTCCCCTCTCCGGAAAGGTCCGGGCGGTTCGCGCGAGCGGGACGCGCTTTCTCGCCGCGTTCAATCCCCGGGCCTCGGAACGCAACGTTCAGACGCGCGTGGATCTGGAGACGGAGGCCGGAGGCCGCATGGCAATCGTCCAGATCGCCGGGGTCGTAGCCCGCAGGGTTCTCTGCTACGTCGAGGAGGGCGAGGTTCTCGTGCGCGGAGAGCCGTACGGTCTCATCTGTTACGGGTCGCGGGTGGAGCTCTATCTGCCCGCGAACGCGACCGTCCGCGTCGCGCCCGGCGACCGCGTCCGGGCCGGTCAGACGGTCGTCGCGGAGGTTCAGCCATGAGTGCACGTTCCCGAGGACCGGCGCGCCCGCGCCGCCGGAGCGACGAGCGGCGCGCGATCTACCTGCTTCCGAATCTGTTTACGACGACGAGCCTGCTGCTCGGGTTCTGGTCTCTCGTGCAGGCCTCTCAGGGGCACTTCAATGCGGCAGCCCTCGGAATCGTGGGAGCCGGCGTCTGCGACATGCTCGACGGCTGGGTGGCCCGGGCGACGCGGTCCGTGAGCCGGTTCGGACTCGAGTACGACTCCCTCGCCGACGTGGTCTCGTTCGGGGTCGCACCGGCGTTCCTGCTCTGGAGCTGGACCCTCGCCCCGCTCGGTCGTCGGGGATGGCTCGTGGCGGCGCTGTTCGCGGTCTGTACGGCGCTTCGGCTCGCGCGGTTCAACGTGCAGCAGCAACAGGTGGAAAAGACCGTCTACCGA
>DAOUZG010000172.1 GCA_030665705.1 Deltaproteobacteria bacterium
ACCGGTCTCGGTCGTGAGAATCTGGATGTCGTCGAACTCGCGCAGACTCGCGTCCCACTCCGCATCGTGGAAGAAGTGGATACCGTCCCGGAGCGTCTTATCGAGGTCCCAGATGAGGACGCCCGCCGGGTAGTCTGTGTCCAGGCTGTCATCTTCGTAGTCGTCGCGGATCCAGGCCATGCCGCCCTGTACCTCGAAGGTAAACCCTGCCCGGTCAACCAGCTTGTAGCCTAAGCCGCCCCCTGCAACTGTGCGGAGGGTCAGATCGGCAACGCCATCCTTTTCTCCGCGGAGCCGGGTGTAGGCGAAGAGCCGATCGTCCAGCATGCGATCGAGCTGTGTTCGGGCGCGATAGAGACGATCCTTGGTCTCGTACTTGCCCCCGTCGGTGCGGGACCGGTCGCCTTCGTAGAGCAATCGAAGGTTGAACCGGTACAGATCCCCGATCCATCGAGCTTTGAACTCGACGTTCCCCTCCTGCTTGTCGGTGTCGCCGCGCTCGACCGTCAGTCCTGCCGCCAGACTCCCGTGCCAGGCCACCTTCTCCGGGTTGATCGCCTCGAACTCTCCCAGCTCGAGCGCTCTCGAGGGATCGCTCGCGAGATGCACGCCTCCCGAGGGGTCGCGGACAACACGGTCGGCCACGACCGTCCCATCCGTCAGGCGGATTTCGGCCTTCTTCTCAGCGGTGAAGCTTTCCAGCTCTTCTACCGAGGTGGTTACTTTGCCGACCACAGCGGAGTCGAAGGTGATCTTTCCAGCGGTGAGGCCGACAACGACGCCGGTGAGTCGGTCCCCGTTCTTGAAGATCAACTCATCCGCCAGCGCTGCATTGGGCAGCCAGAGCAGCGCGAGGAGAACGCGCCACGCCTCCCGAGCCTGCATATTCATCCCTCCCTTTCGAGCGGCCGGTGGTCCGCGGTGGCGTCTGCCCCGTCGATTGGCACGTGAGCCCTCCGCCCGAGTCGTTCAACGCTACTCGCTGCCGCGCCGGTATCGGCGAGCGATCGTAGACTGCTCAGTCCGATTTGAGAAGGGATGCGGGGTCGGGATTAGCGCTTGCTGCTGAGGGGCGTCGGCTTGCCGAAGATCCACCCCTGGCCGAACGGAATGTTCAGATCTCCCAGGGTGGATAGCTCTTCGAGTGTGTCGAGGCCCTCGGCGATGATCCGCGAGCGGATCTGCCCGGCAACGGAGTGAAGCGCCCGGAGTAGCTCCTGGCGTACGGGATCCTCGTCGATTCCGTGGACCAACGCGCGGTCGACCTTGATGTACTCCGGCGAAAGCTCCATCACGGCCTGGAGGCTTGCATAGCCCGCCCCCGTATCGTCGAGCGCGATCTTGAAGCCGAGCTTTCCGTAGTGATCGCGGACCTCCCGGAAGATGGCGAAGTTGTCGATCGACTCCTGCTCCGAGATCTCGAGAACGAGGTCGCTCGGCCGCAGCCCGCTCTCCTCGAGTGTGCGGGAGAGCGCCTCGGGCCGGAAGGTGGGATCGTGGATGCTCGTGGGGCGGATGTTGAGGAAGAGCTTCGTCCCCTCGGGTTTCTCGATCGCTCCCTCGAATGCCTTGCGGCGGCAGAGACAGTCGAGCTGGAAGAGCAGCCCCTCCTGCCGGGCGGCTTCGAACATGGCGAGCGGCGAGTGAAACTCGGAGTCTTCCGGCCCACGCGCAAGCGCCTCGTAGCCGTGAACCGTCTTGGTGGTGACTTCCACGATCGGCTCGTAGACACAGTAGACCTGGCCTTCCAGCACGAGCTCCAGGAACCGCTTGCGGCGGTCCCGCTCGGCGATTCTGAGGTTCAGCCGTGCGTCCGCCCGCGCCTCCTCGAGCGCGCGCCAGACCTGTGTCTCCACGCCAATCGTCGGGTTCCGGAGCGCCACCGCCATCCCAACGTGAACGGCGGGCGCCCTCTTGGCGTAGGGGTAGGCGACGCGGTTGCCCTGGCGCGCGATCCCCTCGGAGATGGCCCTGCGAAGGGCGGACACTTCCTCCGTATAGAAGCGCGTGTCGTTGGCGGGGCGGAACAGGAGCAACACGATCTCACTGCGACCCCTCTCCTGCCAGAGAGCGATGTCTTTCGCGTCGAGCTGACCCAGAACGACCTCGCGGACGAGGGCCGCGAGCCGGCTCATGGCCTGCCGATGCGCCTCGAAGCCGTAGAGGCGCTCGATCTCCGAGAACGACGAGGCGTCCAGGAGGAGCACGCCCACCGCTTCCTCAACTGCAAAGCGGGTCCCGATCCTCTCGACGCCCTCGCCGGCACCGGGGGTCTTCGGCCCCTGTGCCTTCGGCTCGGCCGGGGGGGTCTCGTCGGATACGCCCACGAGATTGACCATCGGCCTGCTCCCTCGATTCGTTGAGGGGCCACGGCGGTCGGGATCCGACATCCTCGCCGCTCTTTCCTTGGCAACGGATGCCAGCAGGCCCGGATGCGGCTCAGGACCGCCGGCGGGGCAACCGTGCCGGTCAGTCTTCTGCGATCGAGAGCGCCTGACGAGGACAGAGACGCACCGCCTCCTCGACATCGGCGCGAAGCTCTTCCCCGGGCTGCTCGATCAGGATATGGAGGTTGTCTTGGTCGTCGACCTTGAAGACCGCGGGACACACCTCCATGCAGATGGCGTTGGCCTCGCACAGCTCGTAGTCGACGACGACTCTCATGGCGGTCTCCTCTATCCATTCCCTCGATAGGCTAGCGTGCGTTGGTTTCGTCCCCTACCTGGGCGGCAGCACCCCGTCGACCGGGTAGGGGGCGGGCTTCGTGCGAATCTGCTTTGCAAAGGTCGGGACGTCGCGCGCCGGGAGATCGCACACCTGGTTCTCACAGACGTAGGCGGTGGGCTTGCCCCCGAGGGCACGTTTTTGCTTGAGAAGCGGGATCCGCGTAACCAGGCCACGGATTTCGGTCTCCGGCGCGACAACCAAGATGTGGTTCGGCAGGTAGACCCGCACGAGCTCAGCCAGAAAGGGCTCCGCCTCGTTGCGCGAGTGCGGCGTCACGACCAGGATCTCCTTCGGGCGGTCGGTGAAGAGGTCAACCGCTTCGAGCATCCGGCTGAAGGCCGTGGGGTTTTCTTCGAGAAGCTCCGAGAACGCCCGGAGGGTCATCTCAGCGTGGATCCGGTAGCTCTCGTCGGTCGTGAAGAGGGCGAGACGCAAGAGGTTGAACGCCTCGACGCTGTTCCCGCTCGGAACCGCTCCATCGTCCGCTGGTTTCTCGCGGATGAGGAGACCCTCGCCGTCCGATGGGGTGCGGTAGTAGCCGCCTCCCATCTCGTCGAAGAAGCGTCGGTCGAGGTCCTTCTGGAGGTCGACCGCACGATCGAGCCAGAGCGCCTCGTCCGTCGCCTCGAACAGGTCGAGGAGCGCTGCGATCAGGAACGCGTGGTCGTCGAGCATTCCCGTACCGTAGGGACGGCCGTCGAAGACGTAGCGGGCCAGGCGGCCCTCGGGGAGTGCGTAGGACAGGATCGAACGGGCCGCTCTGGCGCCCCGCTCGATGAGATCTTCCTCGCGCAACACGAGGCCGGCGCGTGCGAAGGCGGAGATCGCGAGACCGTTCCAGCCGACGATCTGTTTTCGGTCGGTGTCGGGAGGAATTCGTTTTGCCCGAGCAGCACGGAGGAGGCGGCGGATTTCTCTTAGCTTGCCCCGTACTTCCTCGGGCTCCAACCCGAACCGTGCCGCCAGCTGCGCCTCCGGGGCATCCCGACGGAGGACCGTGCGACCCCCTTCGAAGTTCCCCTTGTTCGTTACCCCGTAGGCGGCCAGCGCGAGTGGGGCAAGCTCATCCCCGACGGCCGTGCCCACCTCGCCGGGCGTCCATACGAAGAACTTCCCTTCTTCCCCCTCGCTGTCCGCATCCGTCGCGGCGTAGAACATCCCCTCGGGAGAACTCATCTCGCGGGACAGGTAGTCCAAGGTATCGCGCACGACTTCCGCGTAGAGGGGATCGCCGGTGACCTGGTACGCGGAGGTGTAGGTGAGGGAGAGAAGAGCGTTGTCGTAGAGCATCTTCTCGAAGTGGGGAACGGTCCAGGCCGAATCCACCGTGTAACGGTGGAATCCGCCACCGATGTGGTCGTAGAGGCCCCCCTTGCGCATCGAGTCAAGTGTCTTTCGCGCCATCTCGAGCGGCTGCTTTTGTCCGGTTCTTCGGTGCGCGCGTAGCAGCAGTGGAATCGGAAGGCTGGAGGGGAACTTGGTCCGGCTCCGGACCCCGCCGTGCTTGGTGTCGAACCGTCGGCGGTAGGTCGCGAGAGCTCTGCGGAGCTCGTCCGCGCTCGGCGCTCCGACCGCGGGCGGTGGATCGAGTTCCCGGGCGAGCGACTCGACCAGGCTGCGGGATTCGGCGACCATGCGCGTCGGATCGTCGGCGTAGTTGGTCTGGATTGTTCGCATCACCGTCATCAGACCCTTGCGGCGTCCCCGCATTCCGTCCCGCGGAGGGAAGTAGGTGCCTCCGTAGAACGGACGACCCTCAGGTGTCAGGAACGCCGTTAGCGGCCACCCGCCCCGTCCCGTCATCGTACGTACGGCCGCCATGTAGAAGCTATCGATGTCGGGACGCTCCTCGCGATCCACCTTGATTGCGACAAAGTGCCGGTTCAGGAACTCCGCAACCTCCAGATCCTCGAACGACTCCTCCTCCATCACGTGACACCAGTGGCAGGTCGAGTAGCCCACGCTCAGGAAGACGGGCCGGCCGAGCGCGCGCGCTGCCGCAAAGGCCTCTTCACCCCACGGATACCAGTTCACCGGGTTATG
>DAOUZG010000152.1 GCA_030665705.1 Deltaproteobacteria bacterium
CGAGGAGGAGCCATGCCGACACCCGCGTCGATCGCCTCGAGCTGAGCCGCGAGATGGGGGTCGTTCCGGGCCTAGAGCTTACGGCCGACCCTCGGGAAGCGCGGGGGTCGCTTCTCCATGAACGACACCACCCCTTCGCGGAAGTCAGGCCACGCGAAGGTTTCGGACATGAGCCGCACCGCCTTTTGCTGTGCCTCCCCAAACGACGCCGTCAGGTCTTCGTAGATTTGACGCTTCATCACCCGGATGGCTGCGGGGGAGCAGTTCTCCGCCAGCTCGGTCACGTACTCGCGCACGAACTTGAGGAGTTCCTCGTGAGGGACCACCCGGTTCACGAGTCCGATTCGCTCGGCCTCCTTAGCGTCGATCTTGCGGGCCGAGAAGAGCAGATCGAGGGCGTGGCCGACCCCCACGAGCCGTGGAAGGCTCCAGCTGCTTCCCCACTCGGCCACGAGCCCGCGCCTCGAGAATGAGGTGGTGAACACGGCGCGGTCGGAGCCGAAACGTAGGTCACAGTGCAGGATCATCGGAAGGGCCAGCCCCGCGCACGGGCCGTTGATTGCGGCGATGACGGGCTTCCGCACCGATGTGAAGTAGGAGTGCGGGCCGTGAAAGCCCATGCCCATCTCCGGATCGCCCGGCTCGGCTTCGAGGCCCGGCCCCTTCTCGCCGAATCTTTCCCCCTCGCTGAGCTGCTTGAGACCCTGGACGTCCGCACCCGCGCAGAAGCCGCGGCCGGCTCCCGTCAGCACGATCGCAACCACCCGTTCGTCAGCCTCGGCCTGGGCGACCGCGTGCCGGATCTCCTCCCCCATCTGGTCGGTCCAGGCGTTCAGACGATCCGGGCGGTTGAATGTGATGGTCGCCGTCGGGTCCTCGACCACGTACAGGATCTGCTCGTACATTACGTTCTCCTTTGATCTAGGGTCTCGTCGAGCGATTTGACACTGCCACCTCCCCCCGTGCCGCCGACCACGACGCGGCGCTCATCGACCTCGCGCTTCCAGCTCACCCACGGAGTATACGCAGACGCACCGAGAATCCAGACCGCGACCGAGGCCGACCCTCCCAGCGACCCGGGAGTGGCCTTGGCTCAGTTGCGGGTCGGCTCTGCTAGGCCAGTTTTCGGGCGACGAGGGTTTCCGCGATCTGGACGGCGTTGGTAGCTGCGCCCTTCCGGAGGTTGTCCGACACCTGCCACATCCAGAGACGATCGCTCGCGAGGTCCCGCCGCACGCGCCCGACGAGAACCTCGTCCCTCCCGGCGACGTCGGCCGGCGTCGGGAAGCGGTTCGACGCGGGATCGTCAATGACCTCTACGCCTGGGAACGCGGCCAGCGCCTTCCGCGCCGCCTCGGGCTCCAGCGGCCGCTCCGTCTCGATCAGCATCGTGGCCGCGTGCCCCACCGGAACCGGGACCCGTACACAGGTCATGGTCACTTCGAGTTCTGGCATATCCATGATCTTGCGCGTCTCGTACAGGAGCTTGACCTCCTCGGTCGAATACGCGTCATCCCGGAATTTCTCGCAGAGCGGCACCACGTTGTATGCGATCGGCGCGGCGAACGTCTTCGGGACAAGGGCCTTGCCCTCGGCCCGGGCCGCGATCTGCTCCTCGAGCTCGTCGACACCGGGACGCCCCGCGCCGCTCACGGCCTGGAGCGTGGTCACCACGACGCTGCGGACACCCGCGACCCTCCGAATCGGCTCCAGCGCCATGACGAAGCCGATCGTGGTGCAGTTCGGGCAGGAGATGATCCCCTTGTGCTTCTCGAGGGCGTCCGCGTTGACCTCGGGGACGACGAGCGGGACGTCGTCGTTCAGGCGCCAGGTGCCCGACTTGTCGACCACGACGGCACCCCGCTTTGCCGCTTCCGGGGCGAGGTCCTTGGAGAGCGAGCCCGTCGCTGCGAAGAAGACCAGGTCGACGCCCTCGAAGGCTCCCGGCTCGGCCTCGCGGACCGGCAGAGCCTTCCCCCGGAACGTCACCGTCGTGCCTGCCGAGCGCTCGCTCGCCAGAGGCAAGAGCTGCTTCACCGGGAACGACCGCTCCTCCAGCACACCCAGCAGAACCTCGCCGACTGCGCCGGTGGCGCCGACGACAGCCACCACCCGATCTCTTCCTTTACGGCTGCTCATCTTCCGATTGCCTCCATCTGCCCCGTCCTGTCCCGCCCTGCCCAGACGCGGGATCATCGGTGCCTACCCATTGAGTGTCAACCCGCCGGGCCATCCGTGGCGTTCGGGCGCAAAGGCCCGCAGAATACCGGCATCAGCCCCGGGGGGAGGAACCGATGCAACGACGGTCTCTCGGCGGACTCGTAGTCATCGTCGTCGCTCTGCTTGTCGGACCGCGTGTCTTGGAGGGTCGGGAGCCCGCCCTTGGGCCCCACGCCGTTCCTGGGGCGCTCTCGCCGGAAGAGACCCGTACCATCCGGATCTTCCGCGAGGCGGCCCCGTCGGTGGTTCACGTGACGAGCATCAGCGTGCGGCGCGACGTCTTCACGTTCAACCTGTTCGAGATTCCACAGGGGACCGGAACCGGCTTCATCTGGGACGTTGACGGCCGCGTCGTTACGAACTTCCACGTCATCCGTGGCGGCGAAGCCGTTCACGTGACACTGGCGGACCAGACGAGCTGGCGAGCCGAGCTGGTGGGCGTGGCGCCTCATAAAGACCTCGCGGTCCTACGGATCGGCGCGCCGAAGAAGAGCCTCAAGCCGATTCCACTCGGGGCCTCCCACGACCTGGCGGTTGGGCAGCAGGTCTACGCGATCGGAAACCCCTTCGGGCTCGATCAGACCCTGACGACCGGCGTGATCAGCGGGCTCGAGCGGGAGATCCAATCGGTCACCGGGAGGCCTATCCAGGGCGTCATCCAGACCGACGCCGCAATCAACCCCGGAAACTCCGGAGGCCCGCTGCTCGACAGCGCGGGACGCCTCATCGGGGTCAATACCGCGATCTACAGCCCCACGGGCGCCTATGCCGGTGTCGGTTTCGCCGTCCCGGTCGGCACGGTCCGGAGAATCGTCCCCCAGCTGATCCGCCACGGGCGCGTCATCCAGCCCGGGCTCGGCGTTCGGATCGCCGATGACGCCTGGGCGGCGCGGTTCGACATCAAAGGCGTCGTGATCATCGACCTGGTTCGCGGCGGGGCCGCCGATCGTGCGGGGCTTCGCGCCACCCGGCGGAGCCGCTCGCGAGGCATCCTTCTCGGTGACGTAATCACGGCGCTCGAGGACCACCCGATCCGGAACACGGATGATCTCTTCCTGGCCCTCGACGAGTACAAGGTGGGCGACACGGTCACGTTGACGATCCAGCGGAAGCGAGGGCCCCAGAAGGTTCAGGTCACCCTGCAGGAAGTCGGGCAGTAAGGCCCGTCGCGGCAGACGGGGGTGGGTTTCTGAGATGGGTTCTAAGGGCGAGCCCGGGGAAGACGAAGAGGCCCCCGGCTCCCCCTGATCCGCTCCCGGAGAAGCCCGGCGAGCCCACGCACCTTCTCGGGAACCTGGTCGAGGAGGATGTAGATGACCGGCACCACGACCAGCGTGAGGAGCGTCGAAGTGATCAAGCCCCCGACAGTGACCATTCCCATCGGGGCGCGGAACTCCGCACCTGCGCCCTTTGCCAGGGCGACCGGGAGCATCCCGAAGACGAGCGCCCCGGTCGTCATCAGGACGGGCCGCATCCGAATCGGACCGGCCTCCAGGACCGCCTCCTCGCGGCTCCGGCCGGCCTCCCGGAGCTGGTTGGTGTAGTCCACGAGCAGGATGCCGTTCTTCATGACGAGACCCATGAGCACGAGGAGCCCGATCCCGCTCATCAGGTCGATCGACATTCCCGTGAGCTTCAGCGCGAGGAACCCACCGATAAAGGAGAGGGGGGCCGACATCATGATCGTGAAGGGGTGGATGAAGGAGTTGAAGAGCGACGCGAGGATCATGTAGATCGCGATCGGCGCGAGCACGAACGCGAATGCGATCGACCCCATGGCCTCCCACATTGCTCGAATCCGTGCGGTCGGGACGAACTCGTCGGGTGGGGCGATCCCGAGCTCCGCTCCCCATGCATCGAGCTTAGCGGTCGCGATTCCGAGCGGCGTGTCTCCCATCAGGTTGGCATAAAGGATGATCTGGCGAGCCCGGTTCTCCCGACGGATCTCCACGGCCCCTTCCCCGTGACGGAGGTGAGCCACGTTCGTGATGGGCACGAGCTGCCCACGGAGTGAGCGGATGCGGATCAGACTCAGCTTGGAGGGATCGTCGCGGTACTCGGGCAGGATCTGAACGCGGACGTCGTAGCGCCGTCCTCCCTCCTCGTACGATCCGACCTTCTCTCCCGCGAGAAGCGTCCGGATGGTTCGTCCCACGAGCGTTGCCGGAACGCCCAGGTCGGCCGCGCGGGCGCGGTTCATCTCCAGAGAAATCTCCGGTTTCCCCGTCTCGAAGGAGCTCGCGACGTCGACGAACATCGGGTCGGATCGCATGCGATCCAGCAGGCTCTCGGCGTATAGATTCAGCCGCGCGAGATCGGGACCGCGCAGGGAGTACTGCACACGGGCCGTGCGATCTCCGAAGTCCACCCAGCCGATCTCGCCGACCTCGATCTCGTCTGCTTCGGGAACGGCGGTTACGAGCCTGCCCCGGAGGCTATCCATGATCTCGGTCTGTGTTCGGTCACGCTCGTGCTTGTCGGTGACTGCGACGAAGATCGAGGCCTCGTTTGCCCGGAGCTGCATACCCGTACCGATCGACGAGAAGACCGTCCTCACCTCCGGCTCCTCGGCTATCACCTCCTCCGTGGTTCGTATGAGCCGGCTCGTCACCGAGAGGGGAGTACCGAGCGGGAATTTGACTCGGACCCTGAACTCGCCGCGGTCGCCCTCGGTGTAGAAGTTGAAAGGGAGCGTCCACCCAATGCCGATCCCGCCGATAACCGCCGCGACAGCCACGGCGACCGTCAACCCCTTCCGCCGAATGGCTCTTTCGAGGAGCCAGCGGTACCCCTCGTCGAGGCCGTTGTACCCTCGTTCGAGCGCGCGCCACACCCCGTGTGAGCCGTTGTTTCGCACGAGGATTCGGCTGGCCAGCATCGGCGCGAGGGTAAAGGCGACAAGGGCCGAAATCGATACCGCGAACACGACGACCATCCCAAACTGGTAGAACCACTCCCCGACCATCCCCTCCATGAACGCGATCGGCACGAATACCGCACAGACGGCGAGTGTGGTGGAGATGACGGCAAGCAGGACCTGCGAAGCCCCGGCCTCGGCGGCCGTCATCCGCGACTCACCCCCTTCCATTCGACGGTAGATGTTTTCGACCACGACGATTGCGTCGTCGATG
>DAOUZG010000270.1 GCA_030665705.1 Deltaproteobacteria bacterium
CGCGGCGGATCATCCCCCGCGAGGTTTCGGCTCCCTTCCACGGCCCTCTGATGGCGCCGGCGCGCGACAAGCTGGGGCCTGCTCTTGCGGAGATCTCCTTTCGGGACCTGCAGGTCCCGGTGATCTCCAACGTGAGTGCACGTCCCTACCGGAGGGCTGAGGAGGCGCGGGAGCTCCTGCGGGAACAGGTGTGCGCTCCGGTCCGGTGGATGGATTGCGTACGCACCCTGGCGCGTGAGGGGGTGCAGGTCCACCTCGAGGTCGGCCCGGGGTCCGTGCTGACGGCGCTGGCGGGTCGAATCGACCCCAGCCTCGAGCGTGCCCATGTCTCCGACGCGGAGGGCCTCGATCCGGCCCTGGCCCGCGTGGCGGAGGCCCTCGGATGAGCGTGCCGTTCAGCTCACTCGGCTCGCGGGTGGCTCTGGTTACGGGGGGCTCGCGCGGGATCGGCCAGGCGATTGCGGTCGAGCTCGCGAGCGCGGGTGCTACGGTCTCGTTGACCTACCGAAGCACCCCGGTGGGAGCCGACGACACGCGAAAGCGGATCGAGGAGCTCGGAGCTCAGTGCCTCGCACTCGAGTGCGACGTCACGGATCTCGCGGCCGTCGAGGCGGTGATCCGCCAGACCCTCGACCACTTCGGCCGTCTCGATATCCTCGTGAACAACGCCGGGACCACCCGGGATAAGCTCCTGGTCCGGATGTCCCCAGAGGACTTCGACGTGGTCATCGCCACGAACCTCCGCGGGACCTGGAACTTCTGTCGAGCCGCGATCCGCCCCATGCTCCGCGCGCGCTGGGGCCGGATTGTGAGCCTCTCCTCAGTGGTTGCGGCGAGCGGGAACCCCGGCCAGACGAACTACGCCGCGAGCAAAGCAGGGATCGAGGCGCTGACGCTCTCCCTCGCCCGCGAAGTGGGGAGTCGCGGGATCACGGTGAACGCGGTCGCCCCGGGCTTCATCGAAACCGACATGACTCGGGATTTGCCCGAGGGTGTGGTAGAGGGGATGCGGGAGCGAATACCGCTCGGCCGACTGGGCGCTGTGGAGGACGTAGCGCGGACAGTCCGCTTTCTCGTTTCGGAGGAGGCGGCGTACATTACGGGACAGGTGATCCGCGTGAACGGCGGGTTGGGCTGAGCGTCGGGGGAGGATGGTATGGGCGTCGAGGAGAGGATTCGGGCCATCATCGGGGAGCAACTCGAGGTCCAAGAAGAGGAGATCGTCCCCGAGGCGAGCTTCACGGACGATCTCGGGGCCGACTCGCTCGATTTGGTCGAGCTGGTGATGGCGATGGAGGAGGAGTTCGGGATCGAGATCACCGACGAGGAGGCCGAACGCATCCAGTCGGTGCAGGATGCGATCAACTTCATCGAGGAACGTAGGGCCAAGGATTGACGCTCGGTAAGTGAAAGGCCAACGTGCGCTGCCCTTTCTGCGGACATGCCGATACGAAGGTGATTGACGCCCGCAGCTTGCGAGACGGTCTCGTCAAGCGCCGGCGCCGGGAGTGCTCCGAGTGCACCCGGCGCTTTACAACCAACGAGCGGATCGAAGACCTGCTGCCGATGGTGGTCAAGCGGGACGGCCGGCGAGAGACGTTCGACCGCATGAAGGTCCAGGCCGGATTTCAGAAAGCCTGCGAGAAGCGCCCCGTCAGCGCTCCGGCGCTCGCGGAGGCCACCCAGCGCGTCGAACGGGCCATCCTCGATCTGGGCGAGCCCGAGGTCTCGAGCGTTCGGATCGGCGAGGAGGTCCGCGCGGAGCTCCGCGCCCTGGATCCGGTGGGCTGGCTGCGCTTCACCTCGGTCTACCTGAACTTCGAGACGATCGAGGAGTTCCGAAAGGCTCTCGACGAGCTCGACGCGGGACGGGGTGACGGGGACTAGCCGAGACCGTCAGTTCATGCGGGAGGCTCTCCGGCTCGCCGCGCGGGCCCGCGGCCACACGGCGCCGAATCCCATGGTGGGCGCCGTGATCGTCCGCGGGGGCCGACGTATCGCTGCGGGGCTTCACACCCGCGCCGGCGCGCCTCACGCCGAGATCCGGGCGATCGAGCGTGCACGGGGTGAGACCCGTGGGGCGACGCTCTACGTGGTTCTCGAGCCCTGCGGACACTGGGGCCGAACCCCGCCCTGCGTCGAAGCGGTGCTTGCCGCCGGGTTCCGCCGAGTCGTTGTCGGGATGAGGGATCCCGACCGCCGGACGGCGGGTCGGAGTCTCGCGCGGCTCAAAAGACAGGGAGTCGAGGTCACGGTGGGCGTCGAGGAAGAAGCCTGTCGGGAGCTCAACCGGGGCTTTCTCTCCCGCGTGGTCCGCGCTCGCCCCTACACGCACCTCAAGCTTGCCTCGACCCTGGACGGCCGGATCGCGACCCGGACCGGTGAGTCGCGCTGGATCACCGGCGAGGCGGCGAGAGCGTACGTTCACCGTCTGCGGAGGGGGGTCGATGCGCTGGTCGTGGGCTCCGCCACGGTGCTCGCCGACGATCCGGCACTGACCGCTCGCACGGGCGGTCGTGTGGTGCACCGCCCGGCGCGGGTCGTCGTGGACTCGCGTCTACGGACGCCGGTCGATGCTCGGCTCGTGCGCAGTAGCCGGTCGGGGGAGGTGGTCCTGCTCGCGGCTCCCGATGCGCCGATGGCCCGGCGCCGACGTCTCGAGAGGGCCGGAGCCCGCGTGGTGACGGTGGCGTCGCGGGGCGGACACCTCGACCTGCGCGCCGCCTGGCGGTCGCTCGCGCGTCTGGGGACCAACGAGCTCCTCGTGGAGGGGGGGGGCGAGCTCGCCGCCGCGCTACTCCGGGCGCAGCTGATCGACGAGCTGCACCTGCTGCTCGCACCCCGGCTGATCGGCGGGGATGGCCGTCCCGTCCTGGGATCACTGGGCGTGGAGCGTCTCCAGCGGGCGGTCGATCTCTCGGATCTCGAGGTCCGCCGAGTCGGACGGGATCTCCTTCTCCGAGCCAAGTGGTAGATTTCCCCACATGCGGACTCTGGGCGTGGGGCTCGACGGACGGGACGTGCGGGTGG
>DAOUZG010000263.1 GCA_030665705.1 Deltaproteobacteria bacterium
CGGCCGAGGGCGGCCTCGGCCACCCACGCTCCGCTCAGCTTCGCCTCGCTGCGCGCCCCGCCTACAGGCGGGGCTTGCAGGCCCACGGAGCGGCGCACGGAGTCGCGCCGCGTGCGCGCAGGCGGGCTCTGCCCGCCGATAACGCGCTCGGGGGGGTCGCCCCTGCGCCCGTGCTCAGCGTAACTAGACGGGACGAGTCGAGGGGCGGGGTGAGAAGGACTTTAAAAACGTTCGATCTTGAGCTCGTCGCTCGTGTTCGACTGGGTGTCGGTGTCCTTCTCGAAGTCTTCCCAGGTGCCGTCCGAGGTCGCCGCGACGCCCTTGAAGCGCAGGGCGAAGTCGTCGGGGTTCGACACGTGGCGCAGACACTCCTCGTAGGTCACGAGACCCCGCTTCACGAGTGACATCAGGGACTGATCGAACGTCTGCATCCCGTAGGTCGTGTACCCCTTGGCGATCGCGTCCGGGATCTCGCGCGTGCGCTCCTTCTCGGAGATGCACTCTCGGACTCGCGCGGTGGAGACGAGTACCTCGAGCGCCGGCACACGCCCCTTCCCGTCAGCGCGGGGAACCAGGCGCTGGCTAATGACGCCTTTGATGATCCCCATGAGCTGGAGGCGAACCTGCTGCTGCTGATGAGGCGGAAACACCGAGATGATCCGCGTGATCGTCTCGGTCGCGTCGATGGTGTGAAGGGTCGACAAGACCAGGTGGCCCGTCTCGGCCGCGGTCAGTGCCGTCTCGATCGTCTCGAAGTCGCGCATCTCCCCGACGAGGATCACGTCGGGATCCTGGCGGAGGGCCGCCCGGAGCGCCTGTGCGAAGCCGGTGGTGTCCACGCCGATCTCGCGCTGGTTCACGATCGAGCGCTTGTCGCGGATCAGGAACTCGATCGGATCCTCGATCGTCACGATGTGGCACGTCCGGTTCGTGTTGATGTGATCGATCATGGCCGCCAACGTCGTCGATTTTCCGGACCCGGTCGTTCCTGTCACCAGGACGAGCCCTCGGGGCTCCATGGAGACGGTCTCGACAATCTTCGGGAGGTTGAGCTGATCGATCGTCCTCACCTGAAACGGGATCACGCGGAAGACGATCCCGATCGTTCCCCGCTGGAGGAACACGTTGACGCGGAACCGACCGACTCCGGGGACGCCGTAGGCCAGATCGACTTCCCGGAAGCGTTCGAAGCGCTCCTGCTGACCCGGGTTCATGACCGCGTTGGCAACGGTCTGAATCTGGTCGGGAAGGAGCCTCTGGCCGTGCTTGAGCGGCACGAGGGCGCCATCGACCCGGAACATCGGAGGGAGGCCGGCTTTCAGATGGATATCCGAGGCGTTGCCTCGCACAGCGATCTGCAGGATCTCGTTGAGGTCCATGCCCGCCCCCGGCCCCGAGATGCGCTACTCAGGGCCCGGCGGGTGGATCGACGAAGCGCTTGGATTTCTTGAGCGTTTGGCGGGAGTTTCCGGTTTAGCCCGGGGCTGCGTCCTCCCCCTGCACGGGGATCTTTCGCTTGAGCCCCGCGTGGGCGTAGACCTGCTCCGCCAGCTGGTCGGCAAGATCGGGGTTCTCACGTAGGAACCGCTTGGCGTTCTCCCGCCCCTGACCGATACGGTTCCCTTCGAAGCTGTACCAGGTGCCGCTCTTCTCCAGGAGGCCGCGTTCAGCCGCCTGATCCAGGATGTCGCCCTCGTGCGAGATCCCCTGGTTGAACATGATGTCGAACTCGGCCTGTCGGAACGGCGGCGCGACCTTGTTCTTGACGACCTTGACGCGGGTGCGGTTTCCGATGGCTTCGGTGCCCTCCTTGATCTGACCGATCCGCCGAATATCGAGCCGGATCGTGGCGTAGAACTTGAGCGCGTTCCCACCGGAGGTCGTCTCGGGATTCCCGAACATGACGCCGATCTTCATGCGAACCTGGTTGATGAACATCATGCAGCACTGAGAGCGAGCGAGGTTCCCGGTGAGCTTCCGGAGCGCCTGGCTCATGAGCCGCGCCTGGAGGCCCAGGTGTTGGTCACCCATCTCTCCCTCGATCTCGGCGCGGGGGACCAGCGCAGCCACCGAGTCGATTACGACCACGTCGACCGCACCCGAGCGCACCAACGTGTCCGCGATTTCGAGCGCCTGCTCGCCGGTGTCGGGCTGGGAGACGAGTAGCTCGTCGATGTTGACTCCGAGCTTGGCTGCGTATGCCACGTCCATCGCGTGCTCCGCATCGATGAAGGCCGCGACACCCCCCTGACGCTGGCACTGGGTAACCGCGTGGAGCGCGAGCGTCGTCTTTCCCGAAGCCTCGGGTCCGTAGATCTCGACGCACCGTCCCTTCGGGTACCCGCCGACCCCGAGGGCGATGTCGAGCGAGGGGGATCCTGTCGGGATGACCGGGATCTCGCGGTCGAGGGCCTCGGAACCCAGCACCATGATGGATCCCTTGCCGAACTGCTTCTCGATCGACGCGACCGCCATCTCGATCGCCTTTTTCTTCTGCTCGGGGGAGACGCTCTCTGATCTTCCACGTACCATCTCTTCTCTCTCCTTACCCTTGAGGGTGAGTGGAAACCAAGTCGAGGTCCACCTCCCCCTTGCCGAGGGGGAGGCGGGCCACGGCGGAATGGCGGGCGCCCGATGAGGAAAGGTCGCTTCGGAACAGGACGACCTCCCGCACCGCAAAGCGGACCGGCGGCGGCGCCTCGAGTCGGTCGATCGGGATCGGGGCGGGCTCTCGAAGCCGCGCGAGGGTCAGGTGCCCTCGATAGGGACGACGCTCCCGGGCGATCCCGACACGCGCGGCCGCCGCCTCGACGCGGCGGGCCAGCCGGGCGAGAGGAGCCCCACCGTCGGTGATGCCCACCCACACCACGCGTGCCGCCCGGGCCTTCGGGAATGCACCGAGGCCGCCGACCTCCACCTCGAACGGCTCCGTGGTCGCCAGCCGCGACAGGACGGCTCGCAGAAGCCGGGGGGCGACTTCCTCCGGAAGCTGCCCGAGGAACTTGATCGTGAGGTGCACGTTCTCCGGCGGAACGAAGCGCGCCCCGTTCGGCGCCCCCGACTGCAGCACCGAGGCGGCGCGTGCACTCGTCTCCCGCGC
>DAOUZG010000142.1 GCA_030665705.1 Deltaproteobacteria bacterium
TCCGACCCGCCATCACCCTCACCCAAGTGTGACTCTGAGTCACTTTCCGAGCCCACAACATCGGAAACTGGGGCCGAGCTGTCAATGGATCCCCGCGGAGCCCTATCCAGAGGCCGATCGCGGAGGCCGATCAGGAGACCGCCGGGGGGGCGTCAGGGGGGCCCCGCAAACCGCGAATCAGGAGCTCGAACGCGTCCTCGAACACCTGCTCGATGGGCTTTCCGCGCAGCGCCCTGCGCTCGGGATCCGCGTCCGTCTGGATCACCCCGTTGCCGATAATCCAGAAGATGTTCGCCATCTCCCACGCGTCGCAGGGGAGGAACGCCTTCTCTCGCACCCCCCGCTCGATCTGGTCCGCCAGAACCCGCAGACACCGCTTCCAGACGTCGGTGACGTAGCGAACCAGGACGTCGGGCAGCTCCCCGATCGATCGCTGGTTCTCCAGCGCCCAGAAGATCCGAAAGTACTCCCGGTTCTCGGTGTAGTGCTTGAAGTAGAAGTTCCCCGTACGGCGGATCTGGTCGACCGAGTCGAGGCTCGGGTCGACCGTTTGGCGCATCCGCTCGACGAAGACATCCGCGTTGTTGGAGAGGACAGCTACGTAAAGCTCGGCCTTGCTCTCGAAGTGACGGTAGATCGTCCCCTTCGCAATCCCGGCGCTCTGGGCAACCTCGTCCAGGTTCGCAGCTTCGAAGCCGTCTCGGAAGAAAATCTCGCGGGCAGACTCGAGGATCTTCCTGCGGCTCTCCTGGGCCCGTTCCGCTCGCATGTGACCTGATTATACCCGCGACGCCAGAACCGCTACTCCAAGTTCAGAAAAATGTCACGCACGGCGCCATCGGTGAGCCGGCCGATGCTCGTGACCCGGTCGCTGAAGCGCCGCACCGTCTCGACCGTCGAGGGGCCCGTGTCGATCAGCACCGTCAAGATCCCGACGTCGCGCTTCCGCCGCACGGTCTCGATCCGATCGAGGAAGGTCTGGCCCACCGATGCCTCCCCGTCCGAGAGAAGCACGATGTCGGCTCGTCCCCGTCCTGGACCCTGCTCCACCCGGTCGAGGGCTGCCGTGAGCGGCTTCTCGAAGCACGTCCCCCCGCCGGGAAAGTGCTCCGCGAGGCTCAGGATCTCGTCGGGCCTCGGTCCCAGCCCGCCGCCGCCACCGCGAGCGAACAGCCGGAAGTAGACCAGCGGGGCGTCCGCTCCCGTGAACGCGATCACCTCGAACAGGCGCCGGTGCCGCCGCGCGAGGTCGAGAAGCGTGAGCGTTACTGCCTTGGACCAGAGCTCCTTCTCGCCCGCCATCGAGGAGCTGCAATCCAGGCAGACGACCATGGGACCGCTCCCGCGACGGTCCAGCCCGTGAAGCTCGTAGACGCCGGCGGTCGCCTCGATGATCCGGCGTAGAACCTCCCGACGTCCTTGCGGGTGGCGCAGCCGCAGCAGCTCGGCGGGAAGAAGGTGGGCGAGATCACCACCCGATCCGACCGCGTAGGTCTCCTCGGAACGGCGTGGAACCCGGGACTTGCGCAGGGAACGGGCCTGTTCCCGCATGCGGCCCACCAGCGCCGCGAGCCGCACCAGCCTGGGATTCCTTGCGAGCCGCCGCCCGAGGTCGATGCGCCGCGCCGCATCCACGCTCGGAGTGGGACGCCCCTCGACCTCGAGCTCCCAGATCTCCAGCGCTGCTTCGAGCTCTTCGAGTCGACTCGGCGCGGCTTCGAGATCTCGTTCGAGCTGGTTGAGGGTCTCTCGCGGGACTCCCTCGACTGCCCGCTCCGCCGCTTCGCGGGCCTGCTGGACCACCTGTTCCGCCTCAGCCCGCTCCTCGCCGAGCCTCTGGGCCTCCGATGCGAGATCGTCGCGGCCCCGGGGCGAGCTGGCACGTTCGGCGAGGCGGCGAGCCTCCCCCTCTGCCTCAGCCGCACGGTCGGCCTCACCCTCGGCTTCCGCGGAGCGAAACGCGTCGAGGAGCTCTTCCTCGGTGAAGGCATCCGAACGCCGCAGCCACGCAATCACCCGTTCTCCGAGCAGGACGGTCGCAAGCGCAGCGCGTGGCGCCTCGAGCGCCGTCCACTCTCGGAGCACGGCCAGGACCCGGACCTGCTCGAGGCGATCGAGCACGAACCCGTGAACTCGAACCGACGGTCCCATCTCAGCCAGCGGAAACCGGACGGTGACGAGCTTGTAGAGGGTCGCGAAGAGGTCACGCAGCAGAGCCGGAAAGTGAGGAAGGAGTTTCCTCCCCTCCTCGGCCAGCTGGCGTAGCTCGGCCGACTGATCGACGAGCGAGGCAAACGCCGATCGGTCGATCGAGTCGGTCTCCACGTGGTGGATACGCCACATCCCAGCCTCTCAGTAGCCGGCGAGGAGCTTGCGCTGGATCTCCAGCACCTGCTCTCTCGCCTCGCAGACCGCATCGGGCTGTCGCCCCAGATCGTCGACCTCACCGACGAGGACGTTCAGCCGCTCGAGCAACTGCTGGATCTTGGTGTGGGCCTCCACGACCGCCCGGGCGCGCAGCTCCTTTGAGTCCCAGGGTCGGCCCGCGTACGCCTCCAGCTCGCGCGACTGGAAGAGAAGCCGGCGGGCTTCCTCCTCGTGGCCGTGGAGTAGCTCGTGCAGCACCGCCTGGACCTCCCCTCGCTCACCGGGGTCGTGCCAGAGAACGTGCTCGAGGCCCGCGACGTCCTCGCCTCGCACCTCGTCGCGCCCCGCCAGGTAGGCGCGAGCGCGGAGCCAATCGAGACTCTCCCGATACCGTCGATCCGAGGGATTGATCCCGTGCGCAGCGAGGGCCCGCCGAACCTCTGCCAGAAGACGCAGGACACCGTCCCCGATCCGGACGCGCCGCGCCTCGGAGATCGCCTCCCGAAGCTCGTCGAGTGTGAGCGTTGCGCGCGGAGGACCGGGCGGCTCGGCGCGCAGCATCTGGAGGAACCGGAAGTCCTCCCGAATCGGCTCGGTCACGAGCCGAACCAGGAACCGATCGTAGAGGGCCTCGAGGTCGTCCTCGTCGGGTAGCTCGTTCGTAGCACCGATGAGGCAGAGCAGCGGAACGTCTCGAACCTCCTTCCCGTTGTGGAACCGCCGCTCGTTCAGGATCGTCAGCAGCGTGTTCAGGATCGAGCTCGATCCTTTGAACACCTCGTCGAGAAACGCCACGTGCGCCTCGGGGAGCTTGTGGTCCGTGACACGCCGATAGTCGTCCTCCTCGAGGCCCTGGAGCGACACCGCGCCGAACAGCTCCTCGGGCGTCGTGAAGCGGGTGAGAAGCCACTGGAAGTAGTCCGCGCCCGCGATCCGGCGACAGAGCTGGTCGGCGAGCATCGACTTCGCCGTCCCGGGTGGGCCGACGAGCAGCACGTGGTGCGCCGAGAGGATCGCGGCGAGCGTCGCGTCGACGACTTCGTCCCGCTCGACGAAGAGCTCTCGAAGCTCAGCCCGGAGCGCGGAGAGAGGGGCGTTAGACTTCGTCGCTCCCCTCGTAGCGCAGGTGCTCGTAGAGTTTCGTGGAGATGTACCGCTCGCCGAAGTCTGGAAGCACGCAAACGACGAGCTTCCCCCGCGTCTCGGGGCGCTTTCCCAGCTCGAGCGCCGCCTGCGCCGCAGCGCCCGACGAGATTCCGACCAGCATTCCCTCCTCCGTCCCGAAGCGTCGGGCCATCTCGATGGAGTCCTCGCTCGAGACCTGGATCACCTCGTCGATGAGGTGGGTATCGAGAACGTCGGGAACGAAGCCCGCGCCGATGCCCTGGATCATGTGCTTGCCCATCTTGCCACCCGAGAGAACCGGGCTCTCCTTGGGCTCGACCGCGATCGCCTTGAAGCTCGGCTTGCGCTCCTTGAGGACCTGCGCGACCCCCGTGAGCGTCCCGCCCGTACCGATCCCGGAGACGAGGTAGTCGACCCGTCCGTCGGTGTCGTTCCAGATCTCCTCGGCCGTCGTCTCCCGATGGATCTTCGGGTTCGCGGCGTTCTTGAACTGCTGAGGGATCCATGAGTTCTCGGTCCGAGCGGCAAGCTCTTCGGCTCGCTTCACCGCGCCGGGCATCCCTTCCGCCGCCGGAGTGAGGACGAGCTTGGCCCCATACGCACGCAGCATCACCCGCCGCTCGACCGACATACTCTCGGGCATCGTGAGGATGAGCTCGTAGCCCTTCACCGCCGCGACGAATGCCAGCGCGATCCCCGTGTTGCCCGACGTGGGCTCGATGAGGACCGTCTTGCCGGGCTCGATCTTTCCCTCTCGCTCCGCTTCCACGATCATCGAGACGCCGATCCGGTCCTTCACGCTGGCGGCCGGGTTGAACGACTCGAGCTTAAAGACGACGTCGGCCTCCAGCCCCTCGGTGATCCGCCCCGCCCGAACGAGCGGCGTATTCCCTATGAGCTCCGCGAGATTGTTCGCGATCTTCATTCCCCTCCCTCCTCGTCCCGGGAGCGCGATCCCCGGGTCCCTGCGGGCACGGATGGTAGCACGAGGTTCGTCACCTTCACCTGCGCGCCCGGGCTGTGAGCCAAGAGGTCCGCTCCCACGTGTGCCACGAGATCCTTCACTCCGGCACTACGTTCGGGGTGGGTCATCGGATCGACTCGGACGGTGGCTCCGCCCCGATCGTTCGCCGAAACGAGAATGTAGAAGGGAAGCTTGCGACCCGCCTCCACCACCAGCGCTTCGATGAGCAACGCGCGTCCCTCTCGCTCGACGTAGAGCCCGTCTGCACGGAGAATGTCGCCGCTCTGTCGAATCAGGATGGGTTGAAACTCTTCGGCGTAGCGCCGCAGGTCGACGGACCCCTCGAGGACGACGTGGGGCACCCTCACGCCCTCCCGCGGATGGGACCGGCGGCGCGGACGGGCGCGTACGACATCCGGTGGGCCGGAGAGGGGCCGCGCTCATCGAGGGCGCGCAGATGCTCGCGGGTGCCATACCCCATGTTGCGGCCGAATCCGTAGCCCGGATAGCGGCGGTCGAGGTCGCGCATCCACGCATCGCGGTAGACCTTCGCGACCACCGAGGCGGCAGCCACGGCGGCCACCCGGCGGTCGCCCCCGACGACGCACTCCTGCTCGACCTCGACGCCCGGGATCGTCCGCCCGTCGACCACCAGGCAGTCCGGTTCCTCGGGAAGGGTTTCGACCGCACGTCGCATTGCGAGCAGCCCTGCCTGGTAGACGTTCAATCGGTCGACCTCGTCGGGGGTGGCCCATCCGATCCCGATCGCGCGGGCGACGCGGCGAATCTCCGCGTCGAGCTGCTCCCGTCGAGCCACCGAGAGGCGCTTGGAGTCGTCGAGGCCCCGGGGCGGCAGACCGGACGTCAGCACGACGGCTGCCGCAACCACGGGCCCGGCGAGGGGCCCCATCCCGACCTCGTCGACCCCCGCCACCCGCCCCGCCCCTGAACGGCGCAGGCGTTCTTCCCAGGACGCGATCTCCCGTAGCCTCTCCCGCTCCCGCAGCTCCGCCTCTCGAACGCGCTCGAGGCGGGCTCCCAGGGCTCGAGCTCCGGCGCGCCGATCGCGAGCCAGCGCCGCAATCACCGAG
>DAOUZG010000066.1 GCA_030665705.1 Deltaproteobacteria bacterium
AGGCGACCACTGCGGCCCCGACAAAGGGGACGGAGACTGACGCGAGGTATGGGACGCGAACTTCGCAGGTGGATACAGAGAGGACGGCGACCCGAACCTGGCGGCCTACAACGGCGATACGAGTGATGTGAACTGGAGCGATCGGAGCAAGGCGATCGTCATCGTCCAGCTCGATACGGGCCAGGAGCTCGGCATGGTTCGGTTCGACCAGACAGGAATCGAGGGACCGAGCGAGATGACCTACTCCCTCCCTGCCCCGCCGTCGGTCCTGGATCTGGACTTCGACGGCTTCGCGGATGTCGTCTACATCGGGGACCTCGGCGGCCAGGTCTGGAAGTGGGACCTCTCAGAGGTGGGCGAGGACACGGACTCCAACGGGTTGGTCGACAACTGGACGGCCGGAGTCTTGTTCCGGACCGACCCGGAGTCGATGCCCGACGGATCGGAGCACTACCGGAGCTTCTTCTTCCAGCCGAACGCAACGCTGAACAGCGGCGAGCTGATCCTGGCGTTCGGATCGGGCGAGCGGACCAATCTACGGTATCCGGGTGATGCAACGCGGAACGAGAACAACCGCTTCTACGTGGTGCAGGATCCGGAGCCGACGGGCGCGCTGGCCTTCGCCTCGACCTTCTCGGAGTCGGACCTCACCGACATCACGGGCCTCGACGACGATCCAGATCCGACGGACTCCGGCTTCTACTTCACGACCCCGGACGCCGAGAAGTTCCTGACGAGCCCGCTGATCTTCGCGGGGTTCGTGATCACGACGTCCTACCTCCCGGACTTCGTTGGCGCAGACATCTGCAGCCAGGCCGGAAGGTCCTCTCTCTACATATTCGACGTGTTCACCGGCGTGGGCTACTTCGCGGGCGCGGGGGTCAGCGGGGATGATGCCCGGCAGACCGACCTCGGGGACGGAGCGCCGACCGAGCCGAGAATCTCGATCTCGCCGACGGGGGACCAGATGTACATCCAGACCTCCAGCGGCCGGCTGATTCAGTTGCCGCCCCCGCCGCGGAACCAGCCTCCTGCGTCGATCATCTACTGGAAGCAAAACTTCTAAGAAGGGAGATGCACGCGTGAGAATGCGCCTTCTTCTCGCCGGAATGCTAGCCCTGACGATGGCGTCCCTGCCGGGCGCAGCGCGGTCTTCCTCCGACGCGGAGCTCGAAGGGATGACCGCGCTCCTGGGGCGGGTCGAGACCGTGGACCAAGAGAACCGAGTGGTGGTGGTGGACCGCATCCGGGTACGCGTTCCCGTGAAGGTCGCCGGCTTCGAGCAGCTGCGCACGGGACAGCGCGTCGTGGTGCGCCTCGACCCCGAAGCAAAGACCTTTACCGCCACCTCGATCGAGGTTGTACCCTAGCTCGGCGCCAGGGCTTTCGTCGCCTCCTCCAGGATCTGGCGCGCGACGGACTCCGGATCGTTGGCGTCCCGCACGGGGCGCCCGACGACCAGATGGCTGGCCCCGGCCCGGAGGGCTTCCGCCGGGGTGACGATTCTCACCTGATCCCCGCGCTCCGTCCCGGCTGGGCGCACGCCGGGGCAGACGATGACCGTCTCGGGGCCGACCGCCTCACGAACCGCACGTGCCTCGGTCCCGGCGCACACGACACCTCCGCAACCGGACTCGCGAGCGACGCGGGCTAGCTCGACGACCCCCCCGGTGCTCGCGGCCGAGCTCGTGAGCCGCGTGACGCCCAGAACGCACACCTCGGCTCCCGCGCCCTGAACGGCGGCTTCCACCATGGGCCGACCGCCCCCAACGTGGACGGTGAGCATCCGGATCCCGAGTCGGCTGGCCGCTCGGGCCGCCCGCTCTACGGTCGTCGGAATGTCGTGGAGCTTGAGGTCCAAGAACACGCCGGCGTGGGCCCGGTCCACAACGCGCCGGACCACGTCCGGCCCTCCAGCGGTGAAGAGCTCGAGCCCCACCTTGAACATTCCGAACCAGGGCGCGAGCCGTCCGACCCAGCCATCCGCCTCTTTCGGTTCAGGAACGTCGAGGGCGAAGATGAGCCGATCCCGGGCGAGGTCCTGCATGTGGGAGCGTTTTTATCACAGGGCCTGCGTCTCGTCTCGTTTGCCCTGATCGGCCTGGGCGAGCGCCCAGCGGAGGAACTTCCAGTACTGCTGTGGAGGCTCGTGGATCCGGATCCCGAAGCCCGGCGGAACGTCGGAATCGGGTAGCCCGTCGGTCGTCCAGCAGACCTCGCCGCGGGCATCCACGAGCTCACCGCTCGGTGAGCGAAACTGGAGGGCGACGGCGGCACCGGGGGCCGGGAGCTCGCGCGCCCGGACGAAGACGCCGGCCCGCGAAACGTTCTTCAGGTGTCCGATCGCTTCCCGCCCCTCCGCCATATACCGGACCGGAATGAGCTCGACCCGGATTCGCTGGCGGACGCGTGCAGAGTCGCTCACGAACGATAGAATCGGTGCTGGCAGGCGAGGGCTTGAGGTACCCCGGGACAGGGTTCTGAGTATGCGCATTACCGATCTAGTCGAGCGCGGCAGCCCCGTTTTCTCGTTCGAGTTCTTCCCACCGCGCACCCCTACCGGCTCGCGGGCCCTGGTACGCACGATCGGGGAGCTGCGTCACCTCCATCCCGACTTCGTGTCGGTGACCTACCCGCTCGACCCGAGTCGGCGCCACCTGACCCTGGAGCTGGTCTCGAACATCAAATACGAGGTCGGTATCGAATCGATGGCCCATCTCACGTGCGTGGGGTCGAGTCGAGAAAAGCTGAGCCAGGCGCTCGAGTGGCTGGAGCAGGCCGGAATTGAAAACGTCCTCGCGCTTCGAGGCGATCGTCCATCCGGAGACGATGGCGAAGAAGAGACAGAGCAGGAGCTCGCACACGCGTCGGACCTCGCTGCTTTCGTCCGTGATCGATTCGGGTTCTGCATCGGGGGAGCCGCCTACCCGGAGAAGCATCCCGAGGCGCCCGATCTCGAGACCGATCTCAAGAACACAGTCACGAAAGTGCGTGCAGGCTGTGACTTTCTAATCACGCAACTCTTCTTCGACAACGACGACTATTTCCGCTTCGTGAGTCGCGCGCACGGCATGGGAATCCGGGTGCCGATCGTACCCGGGATCATGCCCATCACGAGCGTACAGGGGATCAAGCGAATGACGCAGCTGTGTGGTGCAACGATCCCTCCGGATCTCCTGGCCGAACTCGAGCGGGTCGACGACGACGAAGAGGCCGTGGCACAGATCGGGATCGCCCACGCCCGGGCCCAGTGCCAGGACCTGCTGGACCGTGGTGCGCCGGGAATTCACTTCTATACACTGAACCGCTCGACCGCGACACGCGAGATCCTCTCCCACCTGAGAGGGGCCTAGGCGATCCCGGAGGGGTAGAACCCATCTCAGAAACCCCGGACCGAGCCAGGCAACCCTGGCGGGCCGAGCTCAAGGTGTCGCGGGCTCAAGTCCAGCTCTCCTCCTTCCGATTCGACTGGCGGAGGAGCTGCATAGTGGCGAGCGATTCCTGGCTACCAGAACCGGAGCGGCGCGGTAAGCCACGCGTCCGTGTACGTTTCCCTGTCAGCTACAGCGGCCGAAACACGCAGGGACGAGCGTACGCGGAGAACATTTCGGTCTCGGGGGCCCTGCTCGTCGAGGCGGAACCGTTGCTCCTCGCCGGTGGCACGATCCGCCTGCGCTTCTCGCTGTTCCCCGACTCACTACCGATCGAGATCGAGGCCGACGTGTCTCGAGAGACCGAGAACGGTTTTGCGGTTCATTTCTCGAAGGGCGATGCCCGAGCCTGGGGCGTCCTCCGGCAAGCCGTCACCAAGGCGCTGCAAGCGGCGGCGGACGGCCTAGAGACGGTTGAAGACGACGACGACGAACGCACCCTCCTCACGTTTCCCAGAACCTGAGCCGCGTTACTGCGAGAAGGCGCGCTTCTTGAGCTCTCGGACGTAGGCCGAGAGCTGCGGGTCCGATGCAATCAGCTCCGAGACGTTCTCGTCGAACGCACCCGCCGTGTCGCGCAGGCCCGAGAGGTCCAGACGCAGCTCCGTGAGCTCTTCTAGGTGTTGAAGGAGGGCTAGCGCTCCTCGTGGGTTGGGCGTGATCGAGATGTAGTGGGGAAGACTTGCCCACAGGCTCAGCGCGGGAATCCCTCGCTCCCGGAGCTGGTCGCCGAGGACGCCCACGATCCCGCTCGGACCCTCGTACGCCGACGGCGTCAGATCCAGCTTCCTCGCGACATCCGGGTCGGTCGTGAAGCCCCGAACCTGGATCGGCTGCGAGTAGATCACATCGGCGAGGTAGGCACCCAGAAGGACAACCATGCGCGCCTGCAACGAATGGACGAAGTCCGCGACGACTCCGCAGTACGTCTTCCAGCGCAGGTGTGGCTCCATCCCGAGCCCCAGCACGAGGTCGTGTCCTTCTCCCTCGAGACGCGCGGCGAAGAACTCATGGTTGGGCCAGACGATCTCGCGGGAGGTTCCATCGCGCAGGCGCACCTGGGGACGTGCGACGGTGAAGTCGAGGAACTCTTCGGTGTCGATCCGCGCCAGCTGCTCGACGGACAGCTGTCCGAGGAGGTATCGGATCGCGGTGGTCGCACTTTCCCCGCCGTCGTTCCAGCCGCCGTAGGCAAGGACCACGATCGGCGCACGGGGGCTCACCCCCGGCACGACCTCGAGGACCTCGGGCTGCGTCATGCGCTGAGGGTCGCAAAAAACCCCGAGGAGTGCACCCGTCGGTGGGGGGCGAGGGAGGATCGCCGCTTAGTCGCTGAGTTGGCTCTGGAAATCGGTGAACGAGCAGATGGCGCCCGGCTGATCGGGCACGCAAATGTGAACGCAGTTTCGTCCCGCTTCCTTTGCGTTGTACAGAGCCCGGTCGGCCCGAGCAATCAGCGACTCGTTCGTGACAGGGTCCAGCCCTTCGGTCGAGGCGACGCCGAAGCTGATCGTCACCTGGAGCTGAGTCCCTCGGAGATGGAACGGCGAGGCCTCGACGGCAATTCGCAGACGTTCCGCTACGAGTGCCGCCTCGTCGATCCCAGCGCTCGGAAGCAGCAGAGCAAACTCCTCGCCGCCGTAGCGACACGCGATGTCGGAACGTCGCGCGTGGGTCGAAAGGGCCTCCGCGATTCGCTGGATCACGTAGTCGCCGAAGAGGTGACCGAAGCTGTCGTTGACACGCTTAAAGTGATCAATATCACCTAAGAGGAGGCTAAGTCTGCGTTCGTAGCGCCTCGCGATGTTGAGTTCTCCCTCCAGTCGGTGGTCGAGGTAGCCACGGTTCCAGAGCCCCGTAAGACCGTCCAGGAAGGATTGCTGCTGGAGGAGGTCCTGCAGGCGTTTGGTGCGAAGCGCCGCACGCACCCGGGCCCGCAGCTCGACGTCGTCAAAGGGCTTGATGACGTAGTCCACAGCGCCTAGGTCGAGCCCTCGGACCTTCGCTGCCGTATCACTCTGCCCGGTGAGGAAGATCACGGGAATCGTCCGCGTCTCGGCGCGTTCCTTGAGCTGACGACACACCTCGAACCCGTTGAGGTCCGGAAGCTCGATGTCGAGCAGGATCATGTCGGGTTGTACGTCGATGGCATGGCGGAGCCCGGCCTCGCCCGTCAGCTGGTGCTCCACCTGGAGGCCTTCCTCGCGCAGCCGGGCGCGAACGAGCTCGTGGATGAACTCGCTGTCGTCGACGACGAGGACGCGGTTGGGGTTGGGCGCCTCCGGGTTCACCCGCCCTCCGGCGCTCGGACGGCCCGCAGCACCTCACACAGGGTGCTCGTCCGCTCCTTGATAACCGACTCGGCGGCGCCTTCCTTCAGCGCGTCTTCGAGACGAGCTGCCACGTCGGTGACCAGTGTGAACCCGTACCCGCCTCCCGCTCCCTTGAGCTGGTGCGCGAGACGCTGTAGCTCGTCCAGCTCCCCCCCCGAGAGGAGATCGTCCAGCAACTGGGCCCGGTTGGGCGCCTCGGCTACGAAGCTCCTCACGAGATCCGCCATGTCGCTGTCGTTTTCGTAGACGCTTCGGATGGGGTCCATTCTCGCTCCCGTCGTTCTCGGGGCACTCGGGGCGCACACGAGCGGCCGCCCGTCCCACGAGTCGAGCATCGGCAACGATCGACAAGAGGTTTACCGCTGAGAGCGATGGCTTAGAGAGTCCAGAGGGTGGGGGCTCCGGGGTAGCGCGGTCGTGGCGAGGACGGGCTGTAGAGGGAACCCGAGACGGATCCGGTCGCTTCTGACCTCTAACGCGCGAGCCAGTGACCGAATAGCAACGTCCCGACGTAGAGAGCCAGAAAGAAGCCCACTGACGCCAGGAAGATACCGACCCAACGGGTCTTTCGTCCCCGCTCCATCGCGTGATTCCCCCGGCAGGGCGCGAATCATAACACCCTCGGGGAGTCCGGCGAGTTTGGTTCGTGCTGGCGGCGGAATGGCGGAGGTGTGCTATCAGGGAGTCGATGCGTGCCAACGAGGTCTTTTCCTGGCTCGGCCCGGAGCGAACCCGCCGGCTTCTCGAAGAGCTCTTGAAGGAGACCCCCGGTGCGGCAGGGGTTGCGCTCGGTGCCGCCGCCGAGGCGTTCCGGCTCCGACCGCAGTTCCTCAGGCGACAGCCGATCGAGAAGCGGGCAGAGTGGGTCCGGCGGGCGCTCTCACGGCCCTCTTCCGCGCCAGCCGCGGAGCAGGTCCTCGCGGAATACTTCCTTTCGGCCCACCGGCCCCTCCTCCTCGAGCTTCTCGATGCTCTGGGCGTGCAACACGAGGAGGGAGAGCTCCAGGAGCTCTCACCCGCCTGCCCCGAGGCAAAGCAGCTACGCCAGACGGTGACGAGCTTCCGGAAGGGAGAAGGCCCCGAGATGCGGGAGCTGCTGCTCCGTGCGTTTGCAGCGCAGTCCGCGATCAGCTGGCCGGCCCTTGAAGAGATGCTCACGTGAAGCTCGGTCTCGAAGGAAAGGGCGTGATCATCACGGGGGGAAGCCGCGGGATCGGTCGGGCGATCGCGCTCGCGTTCGCAGACGAGGGAGCTCATCTCGCGATCTGTGCCCGGGGCGCGGAGGCGCTCCAGGCGACCGCCGGGGAGGTCCGGGAGCGCGGTGTCAAGGTCCACACGCAGGCCTGCGACGTCGCGGACCCCGAGGCGTTGGACCGCTTCCTGGAGGAATCCCGATCCGCCCTCGGGGCGGTTCACGTGCTCGTGAACAACGCCTCCGGGTTCGGAGGGACCGACGACGAGGCCGGCTGGCGCCTTGGGTTCGAGGTCGACGTGATGGCTTCCGTACGCGCGAGCTGGAAGGTCACGCCCTGGCTCGAGGAAGCGGGGGGCGGAGCCATCATCCACATCTCGTCGACCGCGGCCCTCGAGGCCCCGACGCCTGCCCCGTACGCCGCCGTGAAGCTGGCGCTCCTGAGCCACTCCAAGAACCTGGCGATCCAGCTCGCACCGAAGGGAATCCGGGCGAGCTGTGTGGCTCCCGGGTCGATCGAGTTTCCGGGAGGGATGTGGGACCTCATCCGGAGGAACAATCCCGACCAATATGAGGCGATTCGCCGGACGATCCCGTTCGGCCGTCTGGGTACACCGGAGGAGGTCGCCAACGCGGTCGTCTTCCTGGCGTCCGACGCGGCTAGCTGGATCACCGGCGTGACCCTGTCGGTGGACGGGGGACAACACAAGGGGAACCTCTAGCCCGCATTGGCTCGCAGAAGGTGACAACTTCGCCGCGCGGGTCCGTTCCGGCTCAAGAAAGACGCGTGCCCGCCCGATCCGCTCGGGTGCCCTTCCACGGGGCGGTAACCGCGGAGTGGCGCCCGATGGCCTCGGTTCTGGTCATTGACGACGGAGAGTTGCAGGACATTCGGGCCCTGCTGCAGGAGTTCGAAGCCGAGTACGTCCACCTTCAGGGACGCGACATCCCGGAGGAGATCGAGGACCCCAGGACCCTCCTCGTCACCACCGCCCGGCGTGCCGTCTGCCTCCGCTACAAGCGAGGTGCGCTCCGACCGCGTCCGCCGGTGAGGATCGCGGTCTGCACGGGAAGTTCGAAGACCCAACGCAGCATCCTCAAGCGGGCCGGTTTCGACTATCTGGTGCGACGTCCGGTCCACCCTGCCGCCCTACGCCTGCTGCTTCTTCGAGCCCTCTACCACGGGAAGGAGAAGAGGCACTCGACCCGGTTCGCGTTCGGTCAGGTCGTCACCTTCCGGATGGGATTCCGCCGTCGCAAGGCGATGCTTGCGGAGCTCTCGGCCTACGGAGGCCGGCTTCTCACGCGCCATCACCTGACACCGGGCACACAGCTCTCGATCCAGCTCCCTCGTGAGGTGGCAGGCGGCAGACCTCTGGACCTGCGCTGCAGCGTTGTCCGGGTGGAGCAGGGCGACCGAGAGCACGCGGAGGAGGG
>DAOUZG010000271.1 GCA_030665705.1 Deltaproteobacteria bacterium
GTTCGGGGAGTCTTCGGGGGCGATGGCCGTGGGGGCGCTTCTCGGAACGCCCGCCGCCCGGGGTCTCTTCCGTCGGGCAATCCTGCAGAGCGGAGCAGCCCACAACGTCTCGACTCCCGAGCAGGCCGAGCGCATCGCGGCCAGGCTTCTCTCCGAGCTCGAGCTTGCCTCGCGAGACGTCGAGCGGCTCTGGGAGATCCCCCCCGCCGTTCTTCTGAAAGCTCAGCGACGCACCGCCGAGCGGCTTGTGGGAAAGATCGCGGGGACCGCCTGGCAGCCACAGATCGATGGGGACCTCATTCCCGAATCGCCCCTCGCAGTCGCTGCGAAGGGGCACAACCCGGGGGTCGACCTTCTCGTTGGGACCAACGCCGACGAGATGAAGTTCTGGGGGATCACCGATCGACGCGCAAGGAATCTGGACGAGGCCCGCCTCCGGAGACGGCTCATCCGGAACCTTCCCGGGTCCGACGAGGAGCGGGTGGAGCGCGCCGAAGCAGTCGTGCGCGCATACCGCGACGCCCGGTCGGGACGGGCCAGCATTGAGCCGTCGGAGCTCTGGTTCGCGATCGAGACCGACCGCCTGTTTCGGGTTCCCGCGATCCGCCTTGCGGAGGCTCACGCGTCGACCTCGGCAGCGACCTACGCGTATCTCTTTACCTGGCCCTCGCCCGCGTTGCGGGGCTGGCTCGGTGCCTGCCACACACTCGAGATTCCGTTCGTCTTCGGAACGCAGCGCCTTCCCGCACTCCGCCGTCTCGTCGGTGCGGGGCCCGACGCCGATCGTCTCTCGGCGCGGATCCAGGACGCCTGGATCGCATTTGCGAGGGACGGAGTCCCCGCGCTGCCGAAGGGCGAGCCCTGGCCCCCTTACGAGCTGAAGCAGCGCGAGACCGTGCAGCTCGACCGGTCCGTGGAGATCCTGGAGACCCCGCTCGACGCCGAGCGCGAGTTCTGGGAGGGGATCCTGTAGGGGAGTCAGGAGCGCAAGGGGCTGCTCCCTGGTCCCGGCCAGATGCGAAGGAGCCCCACGACGCTTCGGAGGGCGGCCCATCCCGCGGTGACCGCCCAGACGAGCGCCAGCGCCCCGTCGACGCGCGTGTCGATCACGAGGAGCCCGAGGGCTCCCAGACCGGTCGCCAGAAACATCCCGTTGCGCAGGTACCGGTAGTCTCCCGTGCCCCAGTGGATCCCGTCGGTAACAAAGGAGAGGGCGTTGATCGGCTGCGCCAGTGCGGCAATCCACCAGGCCGCGGCGAAGGTTTCGCGCGCGGAAGGGGGGACGAGGAGTCGGGCGACGGGGTCCTCCGTGAGGAGCATCGCGAGCATCAGCACAAACCCGGTGCCGAGCGCCCAGACGCACGCCACCTTGGCCACGCGGCGTGCGAACCGGACACGGGTCGCACCCAGAAAGTAGCCGACGAGGCTCTGCGCGGTGGCGGCGTAGGCGTCGAGGAGGAGCGCCGTGAGAAGCCAGATCTGTCGGAGGGCCTGATGTGCCGCCCCCGCGTTCGCGCCGGCGCGGGTCGCGGTGCGAGTCGCGAGGAAGAGAAACAGGAGCAGCAACCCGGTCCGAAGGAAGAGATCCCGCCCCACCGCGAGCAGCCTCGTGGCATCGGCGAAGCGCAGCTGCCAACTCATCCCGAGCTTGCGGCGTACCGCCGTAACAGCCCACACCGCACCCAGCCACTGCGTAGCCGCGGTTGCCCATGCGGCCCCGGCCACGCCAAGCGGCGGGACCGGCCCGAGCCCGAAGATCAACACGGGATCAAGCGCGACGTTGAGCGCGCTCACCGTCGCCGCAATCCAAAGCGGTGTCCGCATGTCGAGCAGGCCGCGCAGCACGCCGAACGAGGCGGCCATGAGCAGGCTCCCGGGAAGCCCGATTAGACGGACCTGGAGGTAGACGACCGCCGTCTCCTCGATCGGCCCCTCGGCTCCGAGGAGTCGCGCAGCGCCAGCAAGGGCGGGGAGGCTTGCCAGAGCGACGACGACCCCGATTCCCAACGAGAGGAGGAAGACGAGCCCGCTCGTCTGGCGCGCCCGCTCGAGTCGGTCTGCCCCGAGCGCTCGTGCCACCTCGGTCTGGGCCCCGATTCCGAGGAAGCTGAAGATCCAGAACACGCCGGAGAGCAGCGTCGTGGCGACCCCGAGCGCCGCGAGCTCGACCGGTCCTAACCGTGCCAGGAATGCGGTGTCGGCAACACCCGCCAGGGGCTCGGCCACGAGCGAGAGGAGCACGGGCCAGGCGAGAGCAACCAGCGTCCGGTGGGGATGGGAGAGGAAGGGGTGCGCGTCGGGGCCCCCCGTGGGGCGCCCCGAACTCACCGGGGGTCGGGTTCCCCGACAGGGATCACCTGTACCGAGACGCGGCGCGTGCGAGGGCCGTCGAGATCGACGAGTAGGATGCACTGCCAGGTTCCCAGGAGCAGGTCACCGTTCTCGACCTGCACGGTCTCCTGCGGTCCCAGCACGGCGGCCTGGATGTGCGCGTGGGCGTTGCTGTCGACCCGGTCGTGGCGCCAGCCGGCGCCGGCGGGAGCCATCTTCTCCAGCGCATCCAGGAGGTCGAGCCCGACGTTCGGGTCGGCGTTCTCGTTGATCACGATTGCGGCCGTCGCGTGGAGGGCCATCACGTGGCAGAGGCCGCGCCGAACACCCGACTTCCGGACGGCGTCCCGCACCTTGTCCGTGATCTCGATGCACTCCCTCGAGCGCGTGGTTCGTAGGCTGAGGATCATCTCACCGGAGCTTAACCCGGGACGGCGGGACCCGCAGGCCCTAGTGAAGAGGGTCCGTTGCTGAGTACTCGGGGATGATCTGAACGATCAGGTGTCCGCCCTTGTGGCGGGGACCGCCGACGATGACGGGACGACCGCTCGTCATCTGGAGGCGGGTGTTGACGACACCCGGAACCTGGACCCGGAGGTTTAGGCGCTCGCGGATGATGGCCAGGGGGACGATGCGGAGATCGGCTCCGGTCGGGAGCACCATCGTACCGCGCTCTCCCATG
>DAOUZG010000072.1 GCA_030665705.1 Deltaproteobacteria bacterium
TCGACTTCACCTTTGTCTGTCCGTCGGAGATCCTCGCCTTCGATCACCGGCTCGAGGAGTTCAAAAAGCGCGACTGCGAAGTCATCGGCGTCTCCGTGGACTCCCACTTCACCCACCTCGCCTGGAAGAACACGGCGGTGGACGACGGTGGCATCGGCGCCGTCAGGTTTCCTCTCGTCTCCGACCTGACGAAACAGATCGCCCGCAGCTATGGGGTGCTTTCGGGCGACGCCGTGGCCCTGCGCGGAACCTTCCTGATCGACCGGGAGGGGATCGTCCGTCACCAGGTCGTGAACGATCTCGGCCTGGGGCGGAACATCGACGACGTTCTGCGCACGCTGGACGCGCTTCAGCACAGCGAGGGATCCGGAGACGTCTGCCCGGCAAACTGGCAAAAGGGAAAAGACGCCATGAAGCCCACCCCCGCGGGCGTCAAGAAGTACCTGAAGGACTTCGGACTCGAGCTCTAACGACCTCGGCAGTGGTGGACTAGCCCACCTGGTGAGAATTGTGGGCTAAGGCTCCAGGATGATCTTCCCGACGGTCTCCTGGGCCTCGATGCGACGGTGAGCTTCCTGAACCTCGGCCAGCGGCATTCGGGTGATCGGGAGGTAGATGTCACCGTCCTTGAAGCCCGCGAAGAGCGACTCGTAGGTCTGGGCCAGCTCGAGCAGGCGCGCAGCAACGGTCGTGCCCAGAAAGTACTGGCGCAGGCCCAGGTTCTTTCCCTTCTCGAGGAACGACAGCAGGGCCTTCTCCGAGGGATCGCCCGCGGCGTGGCCGAACAGCACGACGGTGCCTTCGGCGCCGCACATGTCGTAGCTCTGCTCGAAGCTCGGGCCGCCCACGGAATCGAGCACCAGGTCTGCGCCTCCGCCGTTGGTGAGTCGGCCGACCGCTGCGACCGGATCCTCTTCCCGATAGACCACGACGTGGGTGTATCCGGCCCTCTTGGCGATCTCCGCCTTCTCGGGGGTGCTCACCAGCGCAATGGTGGTACATCCGATCCGCTTGCCGATCCCGCCGACGAAGCAGCCGACGCTACCGGCGCCGGCGTAGGCGACCACCGTTGTGTCCGGACCGACGTGGTTGTTGTGCAGGAGGAAGTAAGCCGTCAGCCCGGCCACCGGGCAGGCCGCCGCCTGCTCATCCGTGACCCCGTCGGGGATCGGAATGGCGAGCATTCCCGCGGTGCAGGTCTTCTCGGCGTAGGCCCCGCGCGGCGCAAGGCCGACAACCCGGTCCCCGACCTTCAGGCGCTCGACCCCGGGTCCGACCTCGTCGATCGGCCCGGCGAAGTCGGAGCCCATCGGTGCGGGCAGCTCGGGAGTCTCACCCTGGCCCCGGCGCTCGTTGATCTCGTGGAAGTTGATGGCGATGGCCCGGTTGGCGACGCGAACCTCCCCAGGGCCGGGTCTCGGCTCCTCGACGTCCACCAGCTTGAGCACCTCGGGACCACCCACGGCGGTCATGTGCACGATCTTCATGTCGCAACTCCTTTACGAGCTTCGCAATCACTTGATAACGGTCTTCCAGCGTTCCCCCCGGAAGCGCAGTGTTAGCATCGTCGCCTTCACGATGTAGTCGCCGATCAGCGCGTAGAAGATCCACTCCACCGAGAAGTCGAGCCACGCAAAGATCCCGCAGAGCACACACCGCACGAGGATCAGGCCCGCGAGCACCGTGAGGAGCGGAAAGCGCGTGTCGCCTGCGCCGCGCAGCGAACCGGTGAGGGCGAACTCGATGGCCATGAGCGGCTGCAGGCTTCCGAGCACGTAAATAAAGACGACCGTCAGCCGGACGACTTCCGGGTCGTCGATCATCCAGCGCGAGATCGGCCAGGCACCGGCGATGATCGCAATTCCGAATACGACCATCGAGATGACGGAGAGCCGGGCGGCGCGCCAGCCGCTGCTCGTTGCACCCTCCAGGTCACCGGCTCCGAGGTGCTGGCCCACGAGCGTCGACGCCGCGATCGAGAACCCCCATCCGATGAGGAAGGAGAAGGAGAGGATGTTGACGCCGATTCCGTACGCCGCGTAGGGGGCGGTGCCGTAGAGCGCCACGATCCAGAGAAAGACGATGAACCCGCCCTGCCACACCACCTGCTCGAGTCCTGCCGGGTAGCCGATGTGCACCAGCCGACGCACGCGTTCACGCTCCAGACACCGGGGCGGCCCGATCCCGAGCAGGAGATAGCCCCGAAGCCAGAGCCAGAGGAAGACGACCGAGCCGATCGCGAAGGAGGCTCCGCCGGCAATGGCGGCGCCGGCAACCCCGAGGACCGGGAAGCCGAAGCGGCCGTAGACCAGCGCGTAGAGCAGGATGAGGTTGGCGATGTTCGTGAGCGCCCCGATCCAGAGCGGCGTGCGCGTATCTCCTGCGGCGCGCAGGGCCACACTCAGCACGAACTGGACCGCGAACCCCGCGTTGAAGATGCTGATCCACCGGATGTAGGTCGCGGCAAGCAGGATCGTCTCCTCTTCCAGACGGAAGAAGCGGGCCAGCGGATCGGCAAAGATGACTGCCGGAACCGTGATCACGAGAGAGATCGCGAGGCAAAGCCACATCGACGCGCGGTGCACCCGCTCGGCCTCGTCGCGGTCGCCGGCACCCCACGAGCGGGCCACGAGTGCCGTGGTGCCCGCCGTGATGGCCATGAGCAGCGCCTGGAGGACGAAGAAGATCCGATTGCCGACGGTCACCGCCGCAATGGCGCTCGCACCGAGAGACCCGACGATCTTGATGCCGACCAGCCCGACCATGGAGTGGAGGACGTTGTTCGCGATGGCAGGCCAGGCGAGCTCCCAGATTCCGAGCATGCGGCCCGCCGGTGCCTCCTGGGTCGTGGTGACGACCTGAGTCGCTTCTCCCGTGTAGGCGGGGGCTGTATCGACCTTTGGGGCTTTGACCATCATCGCAGGGATCCGTAGCATACAGGTCGAATGCGGAGTCGTGTTTGAGCCATGGGTGACTTCGAAATCGACACGCGTCTCGACGGAGAGAACGGCCGCTACCGCGCCAATCTCTCGCGAGATTGGGAGATCTGGGGACCGAACGGCGGGTACGTGGCGGCCATCGCGCTGCGTGCTGCGGGGCTCGAAGCCGAGATCAAGCGGCCGGTCAGCTTCGCCGGGCACTTCCTCGCCGTGGCGGGTTTCGGACCGATCGATGTAGACGTCTCCGTGATCCGCCGGGGAAGACGCGCGGAGTCGCTCCAGGTCGTGATGCAGCAGGAGGGGCGGGTCGCGCTTCAGGCCATCGTCCGCACGGCAGCGGAGAGCCCCGGGTACGCGCACGAGGTCGCACCGATGCCTGACGTTCGGGATCCGGAGGATCTCAAGAACTTTCAGGAGCTGCTTCCGGACGAGCCGCCCTTCTATCCCTTCTGGGAGAACCTGGAGACTCGGCCGGTCTACCCGGACCGGATGTCGGAGGGCATTCGCCCCCGCGAGCCCGTCTTCGAGGAGTGGTTCCGCTTCCGCCCCCGCGCGACCTTTGACGACCCCTTTCTGGACGCGGGTCGCCTGCTGCTGCTGGTCGACACCATGTCCTGGCCCGCCGCCTCGCAGCCCTACCCGGGCCGCGAGTTCATCGCGCCGAACCTCGACGTCACGACCTGGTTCCACCGCCTCGAGCCCGAGAGCGCGTGGCTCTTCGCCAGGCACGAATGCCCGATCGCAGAGGGCGGGCTCATGGGGACAGTGGGCAACGTCTGGAGCCGCGACCGGCGGCTTCTCGCGAGCGGCGGCGCACAGCTCCTCTGTGTTCCGGCTCCACCCCGCGAGTGACGCCGCCCTCCCGCTAGCGGAGCATCAGCGTTGCGGGATCGATGGCGATCACCTGGCCGGTGATCAGATCCGAGCCCGTGATGATCGAGAGGATTGCGTCGGCCACGTCCTCGGGATCGCAGAGCCTGCCCAGCACCGACCGCTGCTCCATCACCTGCTTGACCGTGTCGTAGGACCCGCCGAACCACTCCTTCGTCCACCGCCCGGTGATGAATCCCGGCATGACACCGTTTACACGGATGTTGGGAGCGAGCGCGCGTGCGAGCGTCACGGTGAGGCTGTTGACCCCTGCCTTGGAGGCGCAGTAGGGGATCGAGCTTCCGATGCCCGTGAGGGCGGAGATGCTCGAGACGTTGACGATCTCGCCGCCCCCCGCAGCCTCGATCGCGTCGCGAGCCGCCCGTGCACATTGAAAAGTTCCCATCAGGTTCACGCGCAGGATCCGGTCCCAGTCCTCGGGACCAATCCGGTCGAGCTCCCCGTGCGGGACGAACACGGTCGTCGCCCCGTTGTTGATGAGGATCCGCACGGGGCCGATCTCGCGGCTCGCCGCATCGACCAGTGCCCGGCACGCCGCGTCGTCCGCCACGTCGGCCTGGACCGCCACCGCACGCACCCCGAACCCCTCCACCTCGGCCGCCGTCTTCTCGGCCTCTTCGCGGGAACGCGAGTAGTTAACAACGACCGAGCAGCCGAGCCTCGCCAGCGCAAGCGCTGTGGCGCGTCCGACCCCCGTTCCCCCGCCCGTGATAATCGCCCCGGTTCCTTCAACCTCCATGGCGATTCCTCCCCTCCGTCGGCGTCCCGGACCGTCTCCGTCGGCGCAGGACCCCTTTGCTGCCGATCCGCTAGCGGGCCTCTCCGAGACCGCTTGCTCGGCGGGCCGCCTCCAGCACGTCCGAGGCGGTCTCGCGGGCACGGCGCACTCCGTCCCTCAGGATACCCTCAACGGTCTCCGGATTGCGCGCGAGCTCGGCCCTGCGCTCCCGCGCAGCAGCAAAATGGTGAAAGACCCGCTCCACGAGGTCCTTCTTGACCTCGCCGTAGCCCAGACCCCCCGCGCGGAACCGCTCGGCCATTTTGTCCCGCTCAGCCTCGTCCGCGAAGAGGCTCCAGAGCTCGAAGAGGATCGAGCCCTCGGGATCCTTCGGGTCCTCGACAGGCGTCGAGTCCGTCACGACCCCCATGATCTGCTTCCGGAGCGCCTTTTCCGGAGCAAAGATCTCGATCGTGTTGTCGTAGGACTTGCTCATCTTCTGGCCGTCGGTCCCGGGGACGGTGGCGACGTCCTCGAGGATGTACGGTTCGGGGACCCGGAAAACCTTTCCGTAGGTGTTGTTGAACTTGATGGCGATGTCGCGTGTCACCTCGATGTGTTGCTTCTGGTCCTGGCCCACCGGGACGATATCGGCACGGTGGATGAGGATGTCGGCGGCCTGGAGAACGGGGTACGCGAACAGTCCCGCATCCGCCGAGAGCCCCTGCGCGATCTTCTCCTTGTAGGCGTGGCAGCGCTCGAGAAGCCCCATCGGTGTGACCGTGAGAAGGATCCACGTGAGCTCCGCCACCTCCGGCAGGTCGCTCTGGCGGTAGAGAATCGCCCGGGTCGGATCGAGCCCCAGCGCGAGGTAGTCGAGGGCCACGTCGCGGACGAGGCCTCGACGCTCCTTCGCCTCGCGGACGCTCGTCATCGAGTGGTAGTCCGCGACGAAGTAGGTCGCCTCGTTCCCCTCCTGCAGGGCGACGTGCTGTCGGAGCGCGCCGAAGTAGTTCCCCAGATGCAGGGCACCCGACGGCTGCACGCCCGATAGAACGCGCACCCCGCGCGGAAGTTCCCGTCCACCCCGTCCCGCGCTCTGGGACCCGGCGCTGCGCGCGGCCTCGCTCATCGAGTTGCCTCCGTCGGAGGGGTGGACCCCACGATCCCGTCTCAGACCGTCTGGAGCCACCGAGGGGAGAAGACCGGATCCTCGTCTCTCACCATCCGCTCAAACCGCTCCCGCAGCCGCGCGGTCACGGGTCCCGGCACCTCGGCGCTGAACCGCCGATCGTCGATCCGCTCCACCGGACAGACGTTGATGGTCGTGCCGGTGAGGAAGGCCTCTTCGGCTTCGTCGAGCGCGCTCTTCGGGATCGGCGCCACGCGTATGGCGATCCCCGCGTCCTCGGCAAGCTCGAGCGTTGCGCGGCGGGTGATTCCCGAGAGCACGTAGTCGAGCGGCGGCACGTGAATCTCGCCGCCCCGAACGAGCATGAAGCTCTGGGTCGAGGATTCCGCGACGTTGCCAGCCCCGTCCAGAAACAGGATGTCGTCGAACCCCTCGCTTCGCGCGTGCGCCTTCGCGACCGAGGCCGCCGTATAGCCCGCGGCAACCTTGGCCTGCGGCGAGAACACCGTCGGGGGAAGCTTGATCGAGTCGGCGAGCTGGAGTCGCGCGGGCCGAACGAACAGCTCCATCCCGGGCGGCAGCACGTCGACCAGCCCGAACGCCGCAATGGCAATCGAGGGGTGCGCATCCGAGGGTAAGACGTCGAGCGAGAACCCCGCGTTGAAGGCACTGATCTTGACCATGTCGGTGCCCGGGTTGGCCTGAACCGTCTCGGAGATGGCCTTGAGAAGCCCTTCCAGATCGAGCGGAAGATCCATGGCCATGAGCTCAGCCGACCGGCAGAACCGCTCGGTGTGCTCCCGGAAACCGAGCAGCGCCGGCCCCCGCGGCGTCGCGTAGCAGGGCATCACGTCGAAAACAAGCGAGCCCCGCTGAATCGACTGCGAGAGCACGTGGACGCTCGCTTCGCTCCAGGGAACGAGGCGCCCATCCATCCAGATCTTTCGGTCCGCCAGGGTCACGGGGAACCGAGTGTAACTCCTTCGCGCCCTCGCGGGGGCCGCTGCCCCCCGGTAGGGCCGTCGCCGGCCGGGGACAGGATTTCGCCCCGGGAGAGCCTGCGGTACCTTTCGAGCCCGTGGGGGGATCGCCCTCGAGAGACCGAGGGCACCGAGGAGCCGACCGGTGAAGGCCCCGGGTGTTCTCGTGAACCTGCGCGCGGGGCGGGTCCGGCGGGACCCGAGCCTCGTCGGACGCTTGGAGCGGCTCGTGCCGCGGGGATACCTCGAGGCAACCACCGAGCCCCAGCAGCTCCCGGAGGCTCTCAAGCGCCTTCGGGAGGCTGGTGTCGAGACGCTCGGCGTCGTGGGTGGGGATGGGACCGTGACCTGGACCCTCACGGCGCTCCTGCGGACCTGGCCCGCGGAGAAGCGACCGGCGCTGATCCTCCTCGGGGGCGGCACGCTCAACACCATCCCCCACTCCGTCTCCGGGCGGGCGCGGCCCGATCACATCCTGGCTCGACTCAGAGGTCGGGGGTCCGCGCTCGTGGCAACATATCGAAGCGTCCTCCGCGTCGAGGCGGCGGGCGAGAAGCCGAGCTACGGCATGATCTTCGCGAACGGCGCCCCGCCCCGGTGGCTCTCCCACTACAACTCAGGCGTCTACAAGGGGGTTCTGGGTGCCGCCGGCGGCGTCATCCGGTCGCTCGGCTCGGTGGCCCTGGGGGGTTCCCTCGCTCGCGAGCTCTTCGCACCCTTCGAGGGCGAGGTCGAGGTGGACGGAGAAGCGCTGCTCGACGACCGCTTCACCGGGATGGCGGCGGGAGCCGTGCAGCACATCGGGCTCGGCTTCAAGCCATTTCTCTCGATCCCGAGGGAGGGCCGCGTCGGACGTTTCCACTGGGTCACGACCGAGACCGGCGGGCCCGGCCTGGCGATGGAGCTACCGACGATCCGACTCGGGATCCGCCCGCCGCTCACGAACTTACGCCACGCCTCGGCCCGGTCCGTGCGGATCCGGCTCGCTCGGCCGGAGCCCTTCACCGTCGACGGCGACCTCTTCCCGCCGGCGCGCGATCTGCGGATCGACGCGGGGCCACCGCTCTGCTTCCTCACCTCCGAAGCTGCCCGTTCGTAAGTCGGAAGGCTTTTACTTCTTGAGGTTTCACCGAACGCTGAGTAAGGTGTGAGTTCGGGCGGAAAAACCCTCGGCGTGTGGTCGGACCAACAGGAGGCAGCTTGGTGGGCGCTAGAACGTTCGGTTTCGGATTGCTGATTGTCGGTCTCATCAGCTTCGGAATCGGACGACCTCCAGTGGCCCCCGCACAGGAGGCGAGCGTCTATCCCGCGGTTCCGTGCGAGGACCCCGGCCCCAGGCCTGCAAAGCTCGCTCTCAAGACGTGCAAGTGCGCCGAGGTTCCGAGAGGCGTGTGCGCCTACGACTCAGCCCAGAGCAACTGTCTGCAGGACAAGCTC
>DAOUZG010000266.1 GCA_030665705.1 Deltaproteobacteria bacterium
ACGCGAAGAAGGGGCACTTCGCGATCAAGAGCGGCAAGAAGGAGCGCACCCTCACGGTCGGTACCGTGAAGGCCTTTGCCCAGACTCTGAAGATGATGGCCCTCTCCAAGGAGCTGGTCGAGAACAACGATTTCGCGACGAAGCGGGAAGCCTACTACATTTCGAAGAACTGGGAGGAGGCCAAGTTCGACGAGCAGACCGAGTCCGACGCCGCGATGGACGATATCGAGGCGCTGTTCAGCGTCGATCAGGTCTCCCGAGAGCAGCTCCGCTTCTACCCCGAGGAGCACGGCGGGTCGGTCTCGGGACCGCTCGTAGTCATCGACCGAGACGCGACCGGGCATGTCTCGCGAATCGACTGTGCGTCGTTCGGCTCTGGAGCCTACTCCATCCCGTCGTCGGTGGAGGCGCTCGAGTTCGAGACCACGGCCCAGTTCGTCCTGCTCATCGAAACGGGCGGCATGTTTCAGCGGCTCCAGTCTCACCGATTCTGGGAACGCGCGGACTGCATCCTCGTGGAGATGGGAGGCGTTCCGACACGAGCCGTTCGTCGGTTCGTGCGGCGCCTCGCCGACGAGCACGACCTCCCCGTCTACGCCTTCGTGGACTGCGATCCGTACGGGATCGCGAACATCTACCGCACCATCAAGGTGGGATCGGGCTCATCGGCACACATCAACCGCTTTTTCTGCGTGCCGAGCGCGCGTTTCCTGGGGGTCACCCCGCAGGACATCATCGAGTACGAGCTACCGACCCATCCGCTCAAGGACGTGGACGTCAAGCGCGCGAAGGACGCGCTCAAGAACGACCCCTTCTTCTTGCGCCACAAGGAGTGGCGCAAGGCCCTCGAGCAGCTGATCAAGATGGGGGTTCGCGCCGAGCAGCAGGCGCTCGCCAAGTGGGGTCTCAACTACGTCATCGAGGATTATCTTCCCCGCAAGCTCGAGGAGCCCGGGCGGTTCCTACCCTAGCCACGCGAGGCGACGGATCGTAGGCTATCCTGAACCCATGAACAGACGCGCACGACGCTGGGCCAGCGCAACCATTCTAGTGCTCGGGCTTTCCGGGTGCGGCTACAACTCGATCCAGAGCGCCGACGAGGACGTGAAGGCCGGCTGGGCCGAGGTGCAGAACCAGTACCAACGGAGACTCGACCTGGTCCCGAACCTGGTCAAGACCGTTCAGGGAGCCGCGAACTTCGAGCGGGAGACGCTTCAGGCCGTGATCGAGGCCCGCGCCAAGGCCACGAGCGTCCAGATGGACGCCAGTGTCCTGGACAATCCCGAGGCGTTCCAGCGCTTCGACCAGGCGCAGTCGCAACTCGGAGGGGCGTTGTCGCGTCTCCTGGTCACCGTCGAGCGCTACCCGGAGCTTCGGGCCACGGCCAACTTCCGCGACCTCCAGGCTCAGCTCGAAGGTACCGAGAACCGAATCGCCGTCGCACGGCGTCGCTTCATCGAGGGCGTGTCGCGGTACAACAAGCTCGTGCGGCAGTTCCCGACCAACCTCACGGCCCGGTTCATCCTCGGAGCCGAGCTTCGCCCCACGTTCGAGGCAGCCGAGGGGGCCGAGAAGCCGCCGGAGGTGCAGTTCTGATCCGTGGCATCGCGCGGGCGGCGCTCCTCCTGCTCGCACTCGCGGCCCTCGCCCCGCGCGCCTCGGCCCTCGAAATCCCCGATCTCCGTTCCCGGATTGTCGATCGGGCGAGCATCCTCTCTGCCGGAACCCGGCAGCGGCTCGAGCAGCACCTGGCGGCCTACGAGCGGGAGACCGGACACCAGGTCGTCGTCCACACCACGCCGTCCCTCGAAGGCTTGCCGATCGAGGAGTACTCGATCCGTGTCGCCGAGGCGTGGAAGGTCGGACACAAGGGACTCGACAACGGGGTCATCCTCACCGTTGCCCCGAACGAGCGTCGCACCCGGATCGAGGTGGGCTACGGGCTCGAGGGGGTGATTCCGGATGCGATCGCTTCGCGGATCATCAACGGGTTCCTCCTCCCCGAGTTCAGGGCGGATCGGTACGAGCAGGGGATTGTCGCCGGGGTCAACCAGATTCTCATCGCCGCCCGGGGTGAGGAGGTGCGGATTCCCGCTGGCGCTCGCCGAAGTCGAGGTCCGAGGAGCAGCGGCTCCAGCCGCACGCCTCTCCTGTGGCTCTTCATCTTCCTGATGTTCGGGTTCCGCGGGTTCTTCTTCCTTCCGTTCCTCGGTGGCCGGCGTGGCTACCGTGGAGGGGGCGGATTTGGCGGAGGCTTTGGCGGAGGAGGGGGAGGTTTCGGAGGGGGCGGCGCCTCGGGAGGGTGGTGATGCGCGTCGAGGACCTTTTCGACCCGGAGGGCCACGAGGCCGTCCGCGGGGCTGTGCAGGAGGCGGAGCGGCACACGTCGGGCGAGATCGTGCCGATGGTCGTCGAGAGAAGCGACGACTATCCGGGCGTCCGTGCGGTTGCGGCGGTAATTCTGGCCTTTGCTGCAGGTGTCGTGGTTCTCGCCTCTCCGCTCGATGCCAGGCTCTGGATCCCGCCCATCGAGCTCGCAGTATTTGCCGCGGGCTACGTGATTGCGGGTTGGCCTCCCGTGCTCCGCCGCCTGCTGCCCGTATCAATCCGTACGCTACGGGTCCACCAGGCCGCCCACCTCGCCTTCCTCGAAGAAGGGATCGTCGAGACGCGCGACCGCACTGGAATCCTCCTCTACATCTCGCTCCTCGAGCACCGTGTCGAGGTCGTGGCCGATCGCGGCATCGACGAGCGAGTCCAGGAGGGAACCTGGGAAGGCGTGGTGCGCCTCATCCTCGACGGGATCCGCCGCCGGCGTGCGGAGGAGGGCCTGGTCGATGCGATCCGCCTGTGCGGCGAGATCCTCGCGGTCCAGTTTCCCCCGCGGCCCGACGATACGGACGAGCTCCCGGATCGGCTCCGGACGTAGCGAGCGCCGTTAGAACCCCCAGTAGGCCGGACAGTGCTGGTCTTCGTGTCTCGAGCTAACCTGCCCCCGTGCGATCATGAGGGCGTCTGCAACGTTGCAGAACCCATCGCCGCT
>DAOUZG010000181.1 GCA_030665705.1 Deltaproteobacteria bacterium
AGGTCGCGATGGCCGGAGCATGGATCTCCCTCCCCGGCTGGAGGAGCTTGTCCGGGTCGAGATCGTTCAGCTCGGCAAGGAGCGGCCCGAGCGCCGGGTCATCGATCATCGCCTCGGCAAGCGAAGGCCACGTGTCACCGGGTCGAACGACGTGATCGGAGGGGACCGGGACACGAAGCTCGAGGCCCGCGGCTACGGGACCGGCCGGTAGGCGATTGTGGGTCCGCAGCAGGACCGCCCAGTCGCGCTCTCCCCAGTAGCGCTGGGCAACGTCCTCGAGCGTCTCGCCCTGCGTCAGGCGGTGGACCACTTCCCCGCCCCACACGCCCGCGGGTGCGAGGAGGATTGCGAGAATCAGGGCTCGCCGTACCAGGCCGATGCGCGTCATCCCGTCGGCCCGTCCGAGAGCACGTGTCGGATGACGCGCTCCTCCCCCGCCTCCACGCGGATGTCGAGCTTGTGGGTTCCCAGCCGGGGGTGGCGGAAGATGACCACGTGATCCCCGGGTGCGATCTTCATCGGTTTGGCGCGCGGGGTGAGAAACGGCGATCCCCCGTCGAGCTCGACCTGAGCCCAGGGGTGCACGACAAACCGGATTCGAGCAGGCTCGGGCTCACGCACCCCCGAGGAGACTGCGGGAGGAACCGGCTCGGGGGCGATCGAGAGGACCGCGGCGGGCGGGGCTGGCTCGGTCGCGGCCTCCTGGGGTGCCGGCGGCTCCGGCGCCCGGGACTCCCGGGGGCTCAACGTCTGGAGCAGGAGGGCGAGGGCGACAACGGCCACGGCGGAACCCGCGACGGCCCACCCGAGCGGGAAGCTTCGAGCCTTCTCCGAGGGCTCCTCCGGCTCGGTCCCGCGCTCCTCGACCTGAGCCGCCTGGGCCGGGCGAAGGACCCCCGCCTCGTAGAGCCAGTCGAGGATCGCGCTACGACACTCGTGCGCCTCGGGCCTGTTCGCCATCGACTCGAGGGCCCGCCGCACGGCGTCCGCGGTTCCGGGTCGGCGCCTCCGATCCCTCTGGAGGCAGCGAGCCACCAGCCGGGCGAGTGGTTTCGGAACCCCCCGCATCCGGAGCTTCCCCTCGTCGGGAGGCCGCTCGGTGAGCAGCTCGTAGAGGAGCGCCCCAAGAGCGTAGACGTCGGCCCGAGCGTCTCCCATCTCTCCAGCAGCCACCTCGGGCGCCGTGTAAGGCCCGGGCATCACCTGGGGAGGGGAATCCTCGCTCCGTTCCCTCGCCAGGCCGAGACCGCGGATCTTGGGCTCACCCCACCGCGAAACCAGGATCCGCTCCGGCGTCAGGTTTGCGTGAACGATCCCTCGCGCGTGGAGTTCCTGGAGTCCGCGTGCGAGCTCGATCCCGACTGAGAGCGCGACCTGTGTCGGCGCTCCTCCGGCTCTTGTGAGGACCTCCCGGAGATCCGGTCCGTCGACGTACTCGAGGACCAGGTAGTGATCTCCCCGATAGGCGAAGCAATCGAGGACGGCCACGATGTTGGGATGATGGATCCGTGCGCCGAGGCGGGCTTCTCGACGAAACCGCTCGGTCACCGAGGGTTGTTCGAGGAGCTCACCCGGAAGCTTGCGCACCGCCACGAGGCGTTCGAGCGCCGGCTGGCGGCCGAGCAGCAGAGAGCCGCTCCCACCGCTCTTCAGGCTCTGCTCGATCCGGATACTCCCGATCGTGGTGCCCGCGGGCGTCGTCATGCTCTACGCGACGGCTCCTAGGGGGGAACGGCGGGGAAGCTACCGCGTTCCTGCGGGAAGCTACAGGGTTAGCGGCCTCCGAGCCTCGAGAAGGTAGGCGAAGACCACCGTGCCGAGCTGGAACCGGTCCTCGTCCTTGAGCTCACACCAGGCCACCGATGCCCCGTTTACGACAAGGTCGCCTTCCTCGGCGAGGTGGCGCACGCCGTAGCCGCTGCCGTGGAACTCGAGGGCCGCGTGTACCCGCTCCAGGGATGGATCCTCCAGGGCGAGATCGACACCGGGCCCCCGGCCCAGCAGAACCCGGGGCTGATCCAGGACGTGCTCCATCCCCGGCGCCTGCCCCGAGACCACGGTCAGGGCCGCCCGGAACTCCCCGAGGAACTCCGCCAATCCGTCTGAAGCGGAAGACTTCGTTCGCGTCGCCGACCGAGGGGCCGAGCGTGACCGTGGAGGCCCCGACGACATGCTCCTGGGATCGGCGTGGTTCCGTCGCGCCTTGAACGTGCGGTCAACGGCGCTCGAATCGCTTCTCGACCTCGCGGTACAGCCAGTAAGCGGACAGGTAGTCGATCCCCGTGTACTCGATGCTTGGGTCGACGCCTCGAGCGAGGCGGTGCGGACTCGATTTCCACTCGAGCGAGCTCGGAGGGCGTAGCTCCATCGGGACGGGCTCACGCGCGAGCCGCTGCCACTTGCGCCCGGGAAGCAAGGCGAGGGGAAGTTGACCCAGCTCGGGTGCGGGCGCGACCTTGCGCTTCTCGAGAGGAAAGCGGACGAGCACCTCCCGGGCTTCCGCGAGCGCTTCGAGATCACAGCTCTCCGGTTCGACCGAGCAGAAGACGCTTACGAAGTACGGGTTCCGATCGGGCCGGACCCGTAGCCACGTGCGGTGCATCCCGTGACGCAGGTCGGCCAGGGCCGGGTCCTCGGTTCTACGGGCAAGCGGGATCAGCACCCGGTAGAGGTTCCAGGCCATGAGGTCGTTCGAGTGGTTCGTGATTCCGAGCACCCGCACGTTGGTCGTACGCCCCCGGGCCGCCACGCGGTAGCGATCCCGCCGCTCGTCCCGGGCCGCGGCCCAACGCGGGTCCGGGTCGAGCTCCGCCGAAAGCGCAAAAGCCGCGTATGCCGTGAGCTGCGCAATCGAATTCAGGCCGAAGCCGGAGTCCGCGCTGAGGTCGCCGAAGCGGGTGCGGCGTCCGTCGGCGTCGAGGAGCTGGAGATCGTGCTCGAGCAGGTGGGCCGCGAAGTCCGTCACGAGCCGTCGGGCGCGCGCCGGAAAGAGCCCGCGGCACTCGGACGCCGCCGGGAGAAGGCCGTTCGCGTACTGGTCGACCGACGCGTCCCCACGCCAGCGGTAGCGCTCGAGCCCGGGAGCGCCCGGGAACCATTTCTTACGTCCCTCGTCGGGAGCCGGCTCGTCGATCCGTCGCGCCCCTCGGGCCAAGAGGCCGCGTCGCCCGGTCACATCCATCAGGAACTCGAGGCCCGAGAGGGCCCGGTCCGCGTCGCCGCGTGCCTGTCGCGCGTCGGCGCCCTCCTCGATGCGCGCACGCGTGCACGCGGTTGCCGCGTACAGACCGTTGAAGGTCGGAGTATCGGCCAGATCGGGATAGGTACCGGCCCGCAGATCCGCACGGATCGTGTCGAGGTCGATGCGGTAGAGCACCAGCCCCTCGGGCGACAGGTGACGGTCGAGGAGCGCAGCCCGGAACTCCCGGGCCTTGTCGCGCAGGAGTTGCTCCTCTCCACCCGGGTTCGAGGCGAGCAGGAGCGTAGCGAGCAGCAGGAACAACGGTGCCTCCCTCGGGGGTGGATGCAGAGGTGCACGCTAGAATACGGTAACTCGACGGCGGGGCCCCGCCGACGGGGCGGAGGGGAACGGACGTGCCGGGAAACCGGAAGGACCTCGAGCGCGAAATGGCCGGGCAGGGACGCCTGCCGCCCGGTCAGGTTCTCACCGAGAAGTGGCCCGTTCTACACGAGGGGACGGTGCCGGCCTTCGATCCAGCCACGTGGGACCTTCGGTTGTTCGGGCGCGTCGAGGCGCCCGTGCGGTTGACCTATCCGGAATTCATGGCGCTCCCGAAGGGCCGGCTTACCAGCGATATCCACTGCGTGACGCGCTGGAGCAAGTTCGACTGTGAGTGGGAAGGGGTGTCGGCCGCCGAGGTGGTACGGCGTGTGAGCCTCGGCCAGGGTGTCACGCACGTCCTGGTGCACGGGGAGCAGGGCTACTCTGCGAATCTTCCGGTCGGTGACCTGCTCGACGAGACGGTTCTGTTCGCGTACCGGATGAACGGGGAGGATCTCACCCCGGAGCACGGCTGGCCGCTTCGGCTGCTCGTGCCCAAGCTCTATCTCTGGAAGAGCGTGAAGTGGGTGCGAGGTGTCGAGTTCCTGGACCGGGATCGCCCCGGCTTCTGGGAGCGCTACGGCTACCACATCTACGGCGACCCGTGGCGCGAGCAGCGCTACAGCGATGACTGAGACCGGGTCCCGCGTCGACGATCGGTTGTGCCGCAAGGAATGTGTCTGGCACGGGACCTGCTCTGAGCTGAGGGGTGCCTGGCACACCCGAGCGACTTCATCCCCCTTTCTGTCCTCGTCCCACCTGCACTTTCCACCGGAATCCGAGGGGTTGGCGCTTCATGTAGATCGGCTTCTTCCGGCGACGCTCCTGCCCCGCCCGCATCCAGAGGTATCTCTGCCTTCACTGCTTTCGATCCTTTAGTTCACAGACCTTCCATCCCACCTACTGGCTCCGCCGCCCC
>DAOUZG010000280.1 GCA_030665705.1 Deltaproteobacteria bacterium
TCGCGGATGCGTGTGTCTTCACGCTGGAAGATCTGGGGTACACGTTTCCCGATTTTCCACTCGCTCCGGGTGAGACGCTCCCCGGAAAGCTCCGGGAGCTCTGTGCTCTCGGCGCGCGGGAGCGCTACGACGGAAAGATTCCCGACAAAGTCCGTCTCCAGCTCGAGCACGAGCTCGCCATCATCCGCCGGCTCGACCTGGAGGGGTACTTTTTGATCGTCTGGGACGTCGTACGGGAGTGCCGCGCACGCGGAATCCTCGTGCAGGGGCGCGGGTCCGCCGCCAACAGCCTCGTCTGCTACGCCCTCGGTATCACCGCGATCGACCCGGTTCGCTACGAGCTTCTCTTCGAGCGGTTTCTCTCGGAGGAGCGGGGCGAGTGGCCCGACATCGATCTGGACCTCCCCTCCGGGGATCGCCGCGAAGAGATCCTCCAGTACACCTACGAGCGCTACGGGCCCCACGGGGCGGGGATGACGGCGAACGTGATTACCTACCGGGCCCGGAGCGCCGTGCGGGAGATGGGCAAGGTCCTGGGCTTCGCGCCCGAGCAGACCGACAAACTCGCGCGGATGCTCTCCCACTACGAGTACGTGGACAAAGGGGACACTCTTGAGCGTCACCTTCGGGCGGTCGGCGTGCATCCGCGCGCTCCGCGCGTCCGTGCGCTCCTCTCCCTGGTCCGCGACATCCAGCACCTCCCCCGCCATCTGGGGCAGCACTCGGGCGGAATGGTCATCGCGAGGGGAAGGCTCGACGAGGTCGTTCCGCTCGAGCCCGCCCGCATGCCGGACCGGACCGTGATCCAGTGGGATAAGGAGGACTGCGCCGACTTGGGGATCATCAAGATCGACCTCCTCGGGCTCGGCATGATGGCGGTCCTCGAAGAGGTCATTCCGCTCGTCCGCGAGCACGACCACGTCCACCTGGATCTCGCCCGCATCCCTCCCGATGACCCCGCGACCTACCGTGCGCTTCGCAAGGCCGACACCATCGGGGTCTTCCAGGTGGAGAGCCGGGCGCAGCAGGCGACCCTTCCCCGGATTCGTCCGCGTCACTTCTACGACCTGGTCGTGCAGGTCGCCATCATCCGACCGGGACCGATCGTCGGAGACATGGTGCAGCCCTACATCAAGCGCCGAAACGGCCGCGAGCCGATCACCTACCCCCACCCCGATCTGGAGCCGATTCTCAAACGCACCTTAGGCGTGCCGCTCTTTCAGGAGCAGCTCCTCCGAATTGCGGTGACCGCGGCCGGCTTCTCGCCCGGCGAGGCGGAGGAGCTTCGTCGGGCGCTCGGTTTCCGGCGCTCGACGGACCGGATGCGGCAGATCGAGCGGCGACTGCGGGAGGGGATGGCGGCGCGTGGAATCCCTCCCGAGGCACAGGAGCAGATCATCAAGCAGATCACCTCGTTCGCACTCTACGGCTTTCCCGAGAGCCACGCCGCGAGCTTTGCTCTGCTGGCCTATGCCTCCGCCTACATCCGAACACACCATCACGCGTGCTTCCTCGTCGCCATGCTCAACAACTACCCCCTGGGTTTCTACAGTTCTTCGACACTCGTGAAAGACGCCCAGCGACACGGCGTGCGCGTGCTCCCGATCGACGTACAGCGAAGCGGATGGCGCTGCAAGATCCAGAAAGACCTCGATAACGGGCCTGCCGTACGGTTAGGGCTTCGCTACGTCGACGGCCTGCGGGAGGCGGCAGGAGCGCGGATCGAGGCCGAGGCCCCCTTCGAATCCGTCGGAGACCTGGCGCGTCGAGCAGCGCTCCACCGGGACGAGGTCGAGCGGCTCGCAGAGATCGGGACGTTGGCTGCGCTAGGGCTCGAACGACGCGAGGCGCTCTGGCAGGTCTCGGCGCTTCAGGGGGAACTCCTTGCAGGGGCCACCTCCCAGACGCCCTCCCCCCTCCGCGAGATGACCCCCTTCGAGAAGACCCTCGCGGACTACCGGGGGACCGGCCTCACAACGGGCCCCCACCTGATGGCCCACCTGCGCCGGGAGCTGCGCAGGAGGGGAATCCTCTCCGCCCGAGACCTCCGGCGGATTCCCGACGGACGCTGGGTCCGCACCGCGGGCGTCGTGATCGTCCGCCAGCGCCCCGCCTCGGCCAAGGGAATGCTTTTCGTGACGCTCGAGGACGAGACGGGAACCTCCAACGTCGTCATCTACCCCGATCTTTTCCAGAGACACCGCGCCGTCATCCAGACCGCGGGGCTCCTACTGGTCGAGGGCCCCATCCAGAATCAGGAGGGGGTGATTCACGTGCGCGGCCGGCACTTTCGCCCGATTCCGCTCGATCCGAGCGCTGCCCTTCCCCCCTCGCACGATTTCCGTTAGCAAAAGAGTCCGGATCCATGGCCGACACCGATCGCGAGCGCTGGGACGAGCGCTATGCCGAGGGGCTGCACAACGAGGGCGAGCCCCCGGGCTGGCTCGACGAGTTCGCGGATGAGCTCCCGAAGGACGGTCGCGCCTTGGACGTAGCAGCGGGAACCGGCCGCGCCGCGCTCTGGCTGGCGCGCGCCGGACTCCACGTCACCGCCGTGGATGTTTCCCCGGTCGGACTCGAGCACCTGGCCGATGCCGCCCGCTTGGAGGGGCTCCGTGTCGAGACGGTCGCCATGGATCTCGAGAGAGCCCCCCTGCCACCGGGACGGTGGGACGTGATCAGTTGCTTCGCCTACCTGCAGCGCGACCTCTTCCCCGCGATGCGGGAGCTTCTCGCGCCGGGGGGACTGCTCGTTAGCGAGATCTCGACGGTTCGGAACCTCGAGCGGCACGAACGTCCCCCCGTCCGCTTTCTCCTCGAAGAGAACGAGCTCCTCACCCTGGTCGCGCCTCT
>DAOUZG010000057.1 GCA_030665705.1 Deltaproteobacteria bacterium
GCCTCGTAGTCGTAGAAGCTTCGGTCGGGGACGATCTCGCCGGGGACGGACGCCTCCGGCTCGCGGCCCCCCAGGACCGAACATTCGATCTCCCGCGCGTCGACCGCCGGCTCCACGAGGGCCCGGAGGTCGTACCGCACCGCGTCGCGTAGCGCCTCTCGGAGCGCAGAACGGTCCTCTACGCGGTGCACTCCGACGGACGAGCCCGTGTTCGCGGGCTTGACGAAGGCAGGAAAACCTACCTTCTGCTCCACCTTCTCGAGCAGCGAGTCGGCCGCCCCGAGCGCCTGCGGCCGCGGGATGTCCATCCACGGCAGTATGGGCAGCCCGGCGTGGCTGAGCACACCCTTCGTGAGGGCCTTGTCCATTGCGACGGCGCTCGCGGTGACTCCCGCTCCGACGTAGGGAACGCCAGCGAGCTCGAGGAGTCCCTGGAGCGATCCGTCTTCCCCGCCCCGCCCGTGGATGATCGGAAACACGACATCTGGCGGCGGGTCGATGGCAGGTCGTCGATCCTGCCCGAGCAACTCCAGCCGCGGGCTGACGGCCGGAACGACGGGCACGGCCTCGCGGCTCTCGAAGATTCCCTCCGGCGCCAGCCCGGCCTCCTGCGTTGCGGCGTACCAGCCACCGTTATGGTCGACGCCGATCAGGATCGGCTCGTAACGCGAAGGATCGAGGGCTCCCAGCACGGTCGTCGCCGAGACGACGGAAACCTCGTGCTCGGTCGAGCACCCCCCGAAGATCACCCCCACACGAAGCTTGGGCACGTCGAGAGGGTAGCACCCCCGCTCCACGCGTCATTGACACTGCTCCCGCGCCCTCCGTACCCTCAGTCTCGTGACGGACGTAGAGCGCAAAGAGAAGACTCTCGTGGAGAGGCTTGCCGAGGTGGGCTCCTTGATCGTGGCCTACTCGGGGGGCGTCGACTCCACGTATCTCGCGTACGCGGCGCACCAGGCCCTCGGCGAACGCGCTCTGGCCGTCACCGCCGTCTCCCCCTCCTACCCACAGTCGCACCGCGAGCTGGCCGAGGAGGTGTCGCGTCGGTTCGGGTTCCGTCACCGATTCGTTGCGACGCACGAGATAGACAATCCGGACTACCGGCGGAATCCGGCGGACCGCTGCTACTTCTGCAAGACGGAGCTCTTTTCGTTGCTCGAGCAGCTCCGCGGGGAGCTGGGGTTTTCCGCGGTCGGGTACGGCGTGAACACGGACGACACGAGTGACTTCCGCCCCGGCCACCGGGCGGCCGAGGAGCACCGGATCCTCGCTCCGTTCCTGGAGGTGGGGCTGTCAAAGACCGAGATCCGAGAGCTCTCGCGTGCGGCACAGCTGCCGACGGCGGATATTCCGGCGTCGGCCTGTCTCGCCTCCCGGATCCCTTACGGGATGGAGGTGACTTCGGAGAAGCTTCGCCAGATCGACGAGGCGGAAGAAGCGCTCCGAGCACTGGGCTTTCGGCAGCTCCGCGTTCGGCATCACGGGGATCTAGCGCGGATCGAGATCGCTCCCGAAGAGCTGCCGCGGGCGCTGGAACTCGAGCGTGCCCGAGCCATGTCGGCGGCGCTCCACGCCGTCGGATTCCGTTGGGTCGCGCTGGACCTCGACGGCTACCGGACGGGCTCGCTGAACGAGATCCTGCAGATCGAGTCGGGCCCGGATCCCGACACGTCGGCGTGATCGAGACGCAAGGGGCTCCCTACGACCAGGGCTGGGAGCAGGGGGCCGCGCTTGGAGAGGCAGTCCGCGCCCAGCTAGCGTCCCTTCGTGCGGCGGCTGGCTGGATCTCGTGGCGCCGACAGCTGCGATCCGCGCATCGCGGACCGGCCGAGCTCGTGCGGCGCTTTCTTCCGCAGCATCACGAGAGGCTCTGTGGTGTTGCGGACGCTGCACGGGTTCCGCTGGCCGCGCTCGAGCTGCTCGCAGGCTCCCAGCGCGTCGGCGTTTCGGGAGGCGTTCGAGCGGGACGGCTCGAGGCACGCATCGACTCCAACGACATTCGGAACCGGCTCCTCGTGCGTCGGAGTGTTCCGGACGCTGGAGGCTTTGCGAGCGTCGAGCTTACCTCGGCATCGTGGGCGGGTTGCTTGGCGGGAGTGAACGCGGAGGGGCTGGCCGTGGTCTGCGAGCGCGACGAGGCAAGTGGAGCTCCGACCTGCCGACTGCTGGCCCAGGAACTTCTCCTGCGGACCCGGGGCCTGGCCTCCGCGCGCGATCACGCTTGCCGGCGCGGTCGGTACCTGAGCGGAGTGTGGAGCCTGCTCGTCCTGGACCGGTCGGGGCAGGCGATCCGGCTCGATTGCGACGACGCCGGCATCCACTGCTCCGAGCTCGAGCCCCACGAGGCGACGCTCGAGGGCGTGTCGCTCACTCTGGATCCCGACACGTGTCGACTGGTGGCCGCGGGGTCTGATGAGAGCGGCGAGAAGGAGCGGGTCGTCGCGGCGTTACCCCTCCCGCGGGTCGAGGCGCGTGGGTACGGAAACTGAGTGGTCGCCCAGGATCGCGACGAGCCGATCGGCCCAGCCGTACTTCTCGGCCAGCCGAGCGTTGAGCCAGGCAAGCACATCCGGGTCGTCGACGGGCACGGCCCGGTAGCTGCGTGTCTCACCCCCGCGCTCGAGCTCGACTTCGGGTTTGACCTTCAGACGCTGGAACCAGCGGGAGCTTGGATCGCCCGCCCGCAGCCAGAGACGGTTCTCCTCTTCGATGACCCAGAGCCTGGTCTCGTAGACGGTCCCCATCGGGTCGAACGTCCGGAGAACGACCACTTCTCCCGACTCCGAAGCGATGATCACCGCCAGCACGAATGCGACGACGACACCCACCAGGATCAAAACGATCCGGATCAACGTTCCCATGACGCCCTCCCTGCTAGCCCGGATCCCCTAGGGTAACGCTACGGTGTCGGGATCGGGAAGAGCGTCGCGTTCCTCCGGTGGGAGCGACTCGTAGAGCTGCCGATACCGAAGCCGCGCCCGGCGCAGGAGGCCGGGATCGGTCACCCCGACGCGCGGGCCGTCCCGAACCACCCGCAAGGCTCCCCTTGCCAGATCGCGAACCGAGCCCGGCCGTGGCTCGCGGTAACGCTCCCAGATCTCGAGGAGAGTTGCGCGCAACGCCTCGGGTTTTCGGACGGTCTCCGGCGCGAGGAGAATCGTGCGCCTCCCCTTCATGACCAGAAGATCCGCACAGGCCAACCCCTCGCACACGGCGTACGGATCGACTCGAAACGCAACGTCCGGTTCGAACGAAAAGCCGGCCGCCTGAAGATCGACCAGCGCCTGCCGGATTCGGAATCCGGCGTCGCGAGGCGGCGCCCCCGCCACACAGGCAAGGCCGAGGATGGCCCAGAGCGCGGCCGTCTTTGCCGAGGTCAACGCTCCCCGGCCCCGGGTTCCCTTCGCCTGCGTCGTCGACGTCGTCGCGGGCCCGGATCGGACCGGGGTGGCTCCTCTCCTCGGCCCCTTTCCTCCGGAACCTCCGCCTGTTCTCCTTCCGCACGACGTGGGTCCCGGAGGTATTCGAAGAGCATCGCGGACAGCGCCTGCTGACCTTCCTCGGTGTCAACCAATCGCCGCAGGACCGATCCGTAGTGGGTCTGTCGCAGGTCACGCTCGCGCTCGCCTCGCTCGCGGAGATCGTGCTCGATTCGAACGAGCACACGCTGCGTGAGCCGCTCCAGCGCCTCCTCGTCGTCGGGCACGTGCCGCTCCGGGATCGTGAGACGGTTGACGGTCTGCAGGTTGCGGAAGCTCCCGATGTCGAGTCCCGACACCAGCGAGATCGCGATGCCCGCCTTTCCCAGGCGCCCGGTCCGGCCGGTTCGGTGGAGGTAGATCTCGGGCGATCCGGGCGCGCTGTAGGAGATCACGTGGGAGAGGTCGCTGATGTCGATTCCCCGTGCCGCCACATCGGTTGCAACCAGGAACCGGAGCTGCGCGGCCTTGATCCTCGCCATCACATGCTCACGCGCCGCCTGAGTCATTTCGCCCTGGATCATGTCCGCATCGAACTGATGTCGCTTGAGGTATGAGGTCAGGTAGCGCACGTCGTCCCGCGTATTGCAGAAGATGATCGCCGACTCCGGGTCCTCGTACTCGATGATTCGTACGAGGACCTTCTCCTTCTCCGATGCTGACACCACGTAGTGATAGTGCTCGATCTCTTCCGGACTCTGCGCCGATCCCTGCGTGAGGGACACGAATTGCGGATCCCGCAGGAACGTGCGCGCGAGCGAGCGGACGCGTTCGGGGATCGTGGCCGAGAAAAGCCCGGACTGGCGCTTCTTGGGGACGAAACTCTGGATCTCGCGCATGTCGGGCCAGAACCCGAGCGAGAGCAGCTCGTCGGCCTCATCGAAGATGAGGACCCGCAGCGATCGAAGATCCATCCGGCGGGCGTTTAGGTGGTCGAGCACTCGGCCGGGGGTTCCCGCCACCACCTGGGCGCCACGCTCGAGGGCATCGAGCTGCGGTCCGTAGGCAACCCCCCCGTAGATCGCGGTGGTCTCGATTCCCCGGGGACGCCCCATGACGGAGATCTCTCCAGCCACCTGCCGGGCCAGCTCGCGCGTCGGAGCTAGGATCAGCGCCTGGACCGCACGTTGCTCGGGGTTGATCAGCTCGACGATCGGAAGCCCGAACGCTCCGGTCTTTCCGCTCCCGGTGATGGCCTGGACGATGAGGTCCCGCCCCTCCCGCATGAGCGGGATGACCCGCTGCTGGACCGCCACCGGCTCCTTCCATCCGAGCTCGGCGATTGCGCTCTGGATCTCCTCGGAGAACGAAGCGAAGTCCGAGAGCTCCGACGTCATGGATCCGGCTCCACCCGCTCCACCTCGATCCCGGCGACGGCGGATTCGACGAGCCCCTTCACGTCGAGTGTGCTCTCGATCTCCTCGAGCTCCTCGGGACGAGCCCAGGTGGCGGGCTGGCTCGGCATCAGATAGCTGCAGCAGTCTTCATCGGGCTCGATGGAGATGTCATACGTTTCGATCCGCCTCGCGCGCTCGATGATTTCAACCTTGTCCATACCGATCAGCGGCCGGAGGACCGGGAGCGCGGCGACTCGGCTAATCGTATCCAGGTTCGCGAGCGTTTGCGAAGAGACCTGGCCCAAGCTCTCCCCGGTCACCAGCGCAAGCGCCCCGGCGGACCCAGCCACGACTTCGGCAATGCGGAGCATGAACCGACGGTAGAGCACTATGCGCGGATCCGCCGGCGTCTCACGGGCCAGCGTCTGCTGCAGCGTGCCGAACGGCACGAGATGCAGGTGGGACGTTCCCTGATACCGGGCCAGGAGCGCCACCACACGGCGGGCCTTTTCGATCGATGCGGCGCCCGTGTAGGGGCTGGAATGGAAGTGGACAAAGTCCAACTGGCAACCCCGCTTCGTGATCAGGTGAGATGCCACCGGTGAGTCGATCCCGCCCGAGAGCAGCGCGACTGCGCGTCCGCCCGATCCGACGGGCAACCCGCCCGGCCCGTGGCAGCGTTCGTGGAAAACGAGCGCCTGGCGCGAAAGCACGTGGATCTCGACCCAGAGCTCCGGGTCGGTGAGGTTCACGCGAGCCCCCGTTGCCTGCACCACGTGTGCTCCCACCTCGCTGGCGAGCTCCTGCGAGGTAAACGGGTGCTGCTTGTCCGCCCGGCGAGCCCGCACCCCGAAGGTGCGGGCTCCACGAGCAGAGACGAGCGTCTCTGCGACCTTGGCGATCGGCTCGGGTGCCGGCTCGCAGACGGTGACCCGGCCGAAATAGGCCACCCCGAACACCCTTTCGAGCCGCTCCCGGACCGCCTCGAACGGGACGCCGTCGCCTAGCTCCACGAGCAACCGTCCGTAGAGGCTCCGGATCCGGACCCGCCCGAACGTCTGGAGGGCCCTTTCGAGGTTTCGGCTCAGGAGCCGCTCGAAGCGGGGCCGGTTTCTACCCTTGAGGGCGATCTCGGCGTAGTGGACCGCGAGCCACACGGGCTAAATATAGGGGCTCATGAAGGATCGGGTCTTCGGGATCGAGACCGAGTACGCGGTCATCTACCACCCCGGGAGGGGCGAGAGAGGCCGGCCGACGAACCTCGCCCTCTACCCCCGTTTCGAGTCCGCCCTCCGCCAGCGGCTCCGGACGCTCCCGCGAGCCCTCTCGCTGCTGCGCACCAAGGAGGGGCGCTTTCTCGAAAACGGAGCCTCCTTCCACTACGAGGCCACACCCGAGCACTACGAGCACGGCCTCATCGAGATGGCAAGCCCCGAGTGCCGGGACCCCTTCGTCCTGCTTCAGTTCGAGCGCGCCAAGGACGAGCTCATCGAGGAGCTTGCCACTGAGGTGAACCGGGAGCTGCGCCTGGCGGGTTACCGGGGCGAGGTCCGCATCGGTAAGAACAACGTCGATAGCCAGGCGAACACCTTTGGATCACACGAGAGCTACTGGGTCGAGGACCCGCTGCCGCGGGCGTCCCGCGCGGCCTTCCTTCCGCTCTGGGCACTGCTTTGGGCTCTCTCGCTCCCGGTGCTGGCGTGGCTCGTCCTGGCTCCGCTCGCCGTCCTACTCGTGACCCTCGTCGTCGGGATACTGCTCCTGGGGTGGGGCGTGATTCTCTCGATTGCGCGTCCCTCGGCGGCACGGCGCATGCTCCGCTGGGTGGAGTCGACGCTGGGACGCCTCGAATCGCGCCCCGGGGCCCTGGTCCGACGCATGAACCGGCTGGCCGCTCCGCTTTTTCCGCTGCTCGCCCTTCATTCGGATCTGTATAGCCGGTTTTACTTCCGTGGGTTTCGAGAAAACCTCACGGCCTTCCTGGTGACGCGGACGGTGCATTGCGGTGCCGGCGCGGTCGTGCTCGACGGGGGTCCCCTGCTTCGTCTGGCGCAGCGACCGCCGTTCGTTCGAACGCTCGCGCGGATCTTCCCGTTCGGGGAGGAGCGACCGATCTTCGAGCTTCGCGACCTCTTCTTCCGCCCCTGGAGCGCCCTCGGCACCCACCGGCGACTCCACCTCCTGATCGGAGACGCCAACCTCTGCGAGTGGGCCCAGGTGCTGCGGGTCGGCGCGACCGCTCTGATCCTGGAGGCGATCGAGTGTGGCCGCTTCCGCGATTGGCCCGTCCTCCGGGATCCGCTCGACGCGCTCGATCGCGTGAACCGCGATCCGGACCTCACCGCCGAGCTCGAGCTCGTCTCCGGGGAGCGGGTCACGGCACTCGAGATCCAGCGCCGCTACCTCCGGGCCGTTCGCCAGACGCTTGCCGAGGATGCCGGGCCTCGGGCGCTCTGGAAGGCCCGCGTTCTACAGATGTGGGAGGAGACACTGGGCCTGCTCGAGCGGGATCCGGAGGCGCTCGGGGACCGGGTCGACTGGATCGCCAAGCGCCGGCTTCTGCTCGAGGAGGTTCCGGACGCCGCGGACCGAGCCGCGCTGCGGGGACGCGGAGCCGAGGTGCTCTCTGCGGACGGAGCCCGCACGGCTGCGGACCGGCGTCTCCGCGAGATTGCCTACCGCCTGCTGCGGGCCGATCTGCGCTATCACGAGCTCAGCCCCCGAGGGGGCTACCGCGGCCTGGAGCAGCGGGGGGAGGTGCGGCGTCTCTCCGACCCCGAGCGCGTCCGTTGGGCCCGTACGGAGCCGCCCGGCGATACGCGTGCGTGGGCTCGAGGGCAGGCGATTAAGTGGGCACAGTCGCACGCGCGGTCGGGCGGTGTTGCGTGGCACCGGGTCAGGCTCGGCAAGTTCGATTGGCGCTGGTTCATGGATCCACTCGATTCCCAGCGTACGCAGGCCGGCCCTGCGGATGGCTCGGACCCCGAAGCGGGCTGCTGAGAGGGGTTCTAGACTCCCCCCACCATGAAGATCACCGCCCAGACGGTCCAGGAGCTCTGTGACCTCGCTCGCCTCAGCCTCGAGCCCGAGGAGGCCGAGCGAATGCGCCAGGATCTCGAGCGCATCCTGGAGTACGTGGAGAAGTTGAACGAGCTCGACACGGAGGGGATTCCACCGACCTCCCACGTGGTCGAGATCGTGACCCCGATGCGGTCCGACGACGAGGAGAGGCGACTGCCGGTCGACGAAGTCGTGCGCAATGCCCCTCGCCACTCCCGGGGCGCGTTCGTGGTGCCGAAGGTGATCGAGTGAGCGAGCTCTGGGATCGGTCACTCGGCCAGCTCGTGGATCTCGTGTCCCGGGGGGAGGTGAGCTGCCGGGAGGTGGTGGGCTCGTGCCTCGAGCGGACCCGGACGGTCGATCCCACCGTGGGTGCCTTCGTGGCGCTACGGGAGGAAGAGGCACTCCGTGAGGCGGAGGAGGCCGACCGCGCGCGTAAGGCGGGAGCGGTCCGTGGGCCGCTTCACGGCCTGCCCGTCGGCGTGAAGAGCATTCTGTGCAGCCCCGATCTGGAGACGACCTGCTGCTCACGGATCCTTCAGGGTTTCCGTGCGCCGTTCGAGGCGACCGCACTCCGCATGCTGCGAGATGCCGGGATGGTCGTCGTCGGGACGACGAACATGGACGAGTTCGCAATGGGCTCCTCCACCGAGAACTCGGCAACAAGAGTCACACGGAACCCCTGGGACCTGGGCCGCATCCCGGGGGGATCGAGCGGCGGCAGTGTTGCTGCGGTCGCCGCCCGCGAGGTGCCCGTGGCCCTGGGGACCGACACGGGCGGGTCGATTCGGCAGCCGGCAGCGCTGTGCGGCGTGGTCGGTCTCAAGCCGACCTACGGTCGTGTGTCCCGATACGGTCTCGTCGCGTTCGCGAGCTCGCTCGACCAGATCGGTCCCATCGGGCGTACCGTCGAGGATGTCGCCCTCGTGCTCGGATCGATCGCCGGTCATGATCCCCGCGACTCGACCTCCATCCCCGCCCCGGTTCCCGACTACCTGGAGGCGCTCAGCGGTGGGGTCCGGGACCTCCGCATCGGTCTTCCACGCGAGTTCTTCGTGGAGGAGGGGACCGAT
>DAOUZG010000300.1 GCA_030665705.1 Deltaproteobacteria bacterium
GGACCGCACGACCCTGCTCATCCTGCAGGTGGATGCCTACTTCTGAGGGATTGGCGGTGCGTCTCCGCTCGAGCGACTAGCCGATCCGGCGGCGGACTCCGAGAAGGAGGCCCAGACCTCCGATCAGAAGCGCGAGGGTACTCGGCTCCGGAATCACCTCGACGAAGCCGCGGTTGAAGTGCTGAAGGGTGTCGTCCAGCGGCTCGCGAAGCGCGATCTGGAACCCGAAAGTCTGAGCGACGCCCGGGAGAGGGACAAAGGCGAGGGCGACGAAGAGGTCCCCCTCCTCATCGGTGACTGCGCCGCTGGCGGGATCTGTCACGTAGAGCGGATTCTCCGAGAGGCCCGTAAAGCTCGGCAGGACGTAGCCGCCGTCGATCCTCGGAGGGAGGATCCCGCGGGTGTACGGCCCTTCGCGTAGGCTCGTGAATGCGAGCAGGAACCTCTCCGCGAGATCGAACTGCCCCGACGGGTCGCCTCCCGGTGCAAACGTCACGGTCCCCTCGTAGGTCAGGATCGTCCACGTGGAGGGGTCCGTCGGAGTCGGGTTGTTGTCCGAGGGGTTGTCGACGCCGGTGCGATTGAGGCTGTACGTGTAGCCCTCGCCCTGGAAGACCCAGACCAGATCGTCTGTCGAGAGCACGGTGGCGCCGGGAGGGGCGTCACCGATCGGGAAGAGTACGAGGTCGCTCTCGCCGATCGTGGCTGCATGGACCGGAAGGGCCATCGCGGCGGTGATCAAGATCGTCGAGAGAAATGCACCACGTCGGACCCAGTTCCGCTGCTGGTTCGCGCGTCTCTGCATGGATCTGCACCTGTATAAAAAGAATCACACCCCCCTCCAGAGCGGAACTCTCATCCGTGAGTGGTCCGTAAGTTGGCGGGGGTGACGCGACGATTGACCAACTGGTGTTTTCCGGCCGCTGTCGTGGGTTCGCAGGACTATTCGCCACTCAAGTCCCTTCTGTGCGTCGCCGATTCCGCATGACTGGGAGGGGAGAGCGCAACTACACACCCAGAGTGGGCGGGGGACTTTCACGATGGCAGTGCTCACGCGGCTCGGGGCTGGCGCAGCACTCGGGGTCCTCCTCTTAACCTCCTGCGCAAGTACCGGCACAGCCCCTCCTTCTTCGATGAACTTTTTCGTTCAGGCCCCTCCAGACGATCCTTGGAATCGGAAGGTTCGAAACTGGCAGGCGCGTCACCATCTCGACCCTGCGGCGCAGGGAGACTCCCTGGTCACGGAGAGCCCGATCGCTCGAAAGTACGGCGAGTTCACGCGTGACTTGCGGCGAAAAGTTGTCACCGAGACCGTGCACTGGGTGCAGACGCAGAGCCGGCTCCACTACCGCCCGGATGGGACCGAAGACCACTGGGCGACTTTGGGTGAGGTGGTCGAGACAGGTGGCGACGACTGTGACGGGCTCGATCTGCTGACCTTCGTTCTGCTCCGGCAGCTCGGCTTCGAGAAGGGGGAGCTCTATCGCGCGATCCTCGTCGAGGCCGGCACACAGCAGCACCACATGGTCACGCTCTGGTTCGACGAGAAGGGCTCCGAGGATCCGTTCGTGCTCGACCCGACCGGGGTCGTGACCGCGGAGCTGGTGCGACTCTCGGAGGTTCCGGACTGGGAGCCGATCGAGCTCTTCGATGAGACGGCTCACTACCGGGTGGAGGTCTCGCCCGCTCCGGTCTCCGTCGCCGGCCGCTGACAAGCCCTTTCTAGGCCCGGGCCCTTTCCGACTCGTCCCGGGGCCGTAACAATCCGGCAGTGAGCCGAACGGCCCCGACACCCTATCCCGGCGCCGGAGAGGACCACGCCTACCCGACGTCCTCCCCGGTGGATCCGGTCTTTCCCTGCCGGACGCTCCACCCGCTTGCGCCCCTGTTCGACGGGGTCGCGACCCCCGGGATCTGGTCGCGGCTGGAATCTCCGCTCTCCGCCGCCTTGGAGGAGCTCTGGAGGGCGGTGGGCCTGGCTCCTCGCCTTCGGCCGCGGCTCTGGACCTCCCTCCACTACGGTCGGATCGCCCTGAATGCCCACAGCTGGGAGCTCTTGCGAGCGGCGCTCCAGGGAGAGCCCCCGGATCCCGCCCTGGTTCCTCCTCCGGACGGACGGCTCAGTGAGCTCCTGGAGCGTGGGCGGCAGCTGGTTGCTCCCTGGCGTTGGCGTCGGGTGCGGGGGCGCGTCCGCCGCGGGCTGCGGGCCGCCAGCGAGAGTCTCCGGCGCGCCTCCGAGCTTCACCCCGAGGAGCTCGACGCAGCCGACCTCGCGCGTGGGCCGCTCGACGAGCGAAGCTGGACCCGGTTGCTCCAGGCGTGGCTCGGAGAGCGCCTGCTCGGGCTGGAAGGCAACACGGCCGAGGAGAGCACCGCTTGCGCGGTTCAGCTCGAGCAACGCTTCACGCGTGCACTCGGTGAACGGCTGGTCGAACGAGGTGCCCTCGAGCGTCCGGCCGAGGTCGCCTACCTCACCATCGAGGAGCGAATTGCGGCCGTAAACGACCCCGCGGGTCCCTGGGCCCTCCATCTCTCCGAGCGGACCGCGCGAGCCCAAGGGTTCCTCGAGGTCGAG
>DAOUZG010000123.1 GCA_030665705.1 Deltaproteobacteria bacterium
GGCGGCGAAAAAATCTCCAAGTCGAAGGGGAGCGTGGTCACGGTGGCGGATCTCGAAACGTCGGGAATCGAGCCGCTCGCCTTCCGGCTCTTCTTCCTCTCGGCGCATTACCGTCAGCAGCAGGCCTTCTCCGAGCCCGCGATCGAGGGGGCGCAGAGCGCCTACTCTCGCCTCGTCCGCCACGCGGTGGAGCTTCGCGAGGCGCCCGACCGAACGGGGAGCGGAGTGGTCGGGGAGTACCGGGAGCGCTTCCGACGGGCCCTCAACGACGACCTCAACGCGCCTCAGGGGCTCGCGCTGCTCTGGGAGGCGATCCGGTCGAACGAGATCGGGGGAGCGGAGAAGTGGGAGCTCGTGTGCGAGTGGGACCGGGTGCTGGGCCTCGGTCTCGAGGACGCGCACCTCGAGGAGATCGAGCTAGACGAACGGGTCGAGGCTCTGGTCCGGGAGCGTGAGGAGGCGCGTCGGGCCCGAGACTTCGCTCGGGCCGACGAGATTCGCCAGGAGCTCACGAGGCAGGGGATCGTCTTAGAGGACACCAAACAGGGGACCCGCTGGCGCCGTGCCTGAGTTCGAGGTCGTTAGCGATTACACGCCGAAGGGGGACCAGCCGCGCGCGATCGAGGAGCTCGTGGAAGGGCTCGCTCGCGGCGACCGCGAGCAGACGCTCCTTGGGATTACCGGCAGCGGCAAGACCGCCACGATGTCGTGGGTGATCGAGCGGGTCCGGAAGCCCACCCTCGTTATTGCACCGAACAAGACGCTGGCGGCGCAGCTCTACGGCGAGTTCCGGAAGCTCTTTCCGAACAACGCTGTGGAGTACTTCGTCTCCTACTACGACTACTACCAGCCCGAGGCCTACATCCCCTCCAACGACGTCTACATCGAGAAGGACGCTTCGATCAACGACGAGATCGATAAGCTCCGCCACTCCGCTACTCGCTCGATCCTGTCGAGGCGCGATGTCATCGTCGTCGCGAGCGTCTCCTGTATCTACGGCCTGGGCTCGCCCGAGACCTACGGCGAGATGCATGTGTATCTCGAGCGGGGCATGCATCTAGGTCGGGACGACCTCATCAAGAAGCTGGTGGCGTTGCTCTACGACCGGAACGATTACGACTTTCATCGCGGGACCTTCCGGGTGCGGGGCGACGTTGTCGAGATCTTTCCCGCCTACGAGGACGAGCGCGCCATCCGAGTCGAGTTTCTGGGGGACGAGGTTGACTCGATCACCGAGATGGACCCGCTGCGCGGCCGCGCGCTTCAGAGGCCCCGTCGTGCGCTCATCTTCCCGAACAGTCACTACGTCTCGACCGAGGACCGTCTGAGGGTGGCGATCGAGGGGATCCGCGAAGAGCTACGCGAGCGGATCGGATACTTCCGGAGGCACACCAAGCTGCTCGAAGCCCAACGCATCGAGCAGCGCACCATGTACGACCTCGAGATGCTTTCGGAGATGGGCTACTGCAACGGCGTCGAGAACTACTCACGCTGGCTCGATGGGAGGGGCGCGGGCGACACTCCGTACACGCTGCTCGATTACCTTCCGAAGGACTTCGTTGCATTCGTCGACGAGAGCCACGTGACGGTACCCCAGCTCGGGGGAATGTACCGCGGTGACCGCTCGCGCAAGGGGACCCTGGTCGAGTACGGGTTTCGGCTCCCGTCCGCCCTCGACAACCGGCCGCTTCGTTTCGACGAGTGGGAACGGAAGGTGCCACAGCTCGTCTACGTCTCCGCCACCCCCGGCCACCATGAGCTGGAGAGGAGCAGGGGGGGTGTGGTCGAGCAGATCATCCGACCCACGGGCCTCATGGATCCCGAGGTCGAGGTGCGACCCGCCGGGAACCAGGTGGACGACTTGCTCGGCGAGATCCGCAAGCGCGTGGAGAGCGGCGACCGGGTCCTTGTAACAACCCTGACCAAGCGCATGTCCGAGGAGCTCACCGACTACTACGAGGAGCTCGGGATCGAGGTCCGCTATCTCCACTCGGAAATCGCCACCATTGAGCGTACCGAGATTCTGCGTCAGCTCCGGCAGGGTCAGTTCGACGTGCTGGTCGGGATCAACCTGCTTCGAGAGGGGCTCGATCTACCCGAGGTCTCGCTGGTCGGGATTCTCGACGCGGATAAAGAGGGGTTTCTCCGGTCCACACGGTCGCTCATTCAGACGATCGGACGCGCCTCGCGCAACGTCCGCGGAAAGGTGATTCTGTACGCCGATCGGGAGACCGATGCACTTCGTGAGGCGGTGCAGGAGACGCGTCGGCGACGCTCGCGCCAGGAAGCGTACAACCGCCAGCATGGCATTACGCCGCAGACCGTAACGGCCCAGATCTCGAGCCTGCGCGACAACCTCTACGAGGCCGACTACGTGACCGTGTCGCTCGTGGCTGATACATCGATTCCGCCGGACGAGCTTCCGGAGGAGGTCAAGCGGCTACGCGACGAGATGCGTGCGGCGGCGACCGGCCTGGAGTTCGAGCGCGCGGCGGAACTCCGGGACCAGATTCGCGAGCTTGAACGCGCGTTGGTGAAAATGGGTGTGGAGATCGGAGGGCGTCCAGTGCGACCCAAGCGGGGGAAGGGTCGACGACGGGGGTCGCGATGAGCGGCGAGGAGGGCTCGCGTCTCGAGGAATCCCTGAGAGAGCGGATCCAGGGGCTCCCCGCCGAGCCGGGCGTCTATCTCTTCCGCGACGCAGGGGGTCAGGTCCTCTACGTCGGAAAAGCTCAGAGCCTGAGAGCGCGTGTCCGCTCCTACTTCACGCGAGGCGGCGACGGCCGCCACCGCATCCAGTCCCTCGTTCCCCGAATCCGGGAGCTCGAGGTGGTGGTGACGACGAACGTCAAAGAGGCGCTTCTGCTCGAGAACCAGCTCATCAAGAAGCACCATCCCCGCTTCAACGTCGGTCTGCGCGACGATAAGAACTACCTCGGACTTCGACTCGATCCGCGCGTGCGCCACCCGCGTTTCACCGAGACCCGGCGTTTTCGGCGGGACGGCGCCACCTACCTCGGGCCCTACACGTCGAGCGGAGCTCTGCGCGAGACGCTCCACGTGATCCAGAAGCTCTTTCCGCTCCGCACCTGCACCGACGCGGTCTTCTCGAGCTACCGGCGAAAGGGCCGCCCGTGCCTGGAGCACTCCGTCGGACGTTGCGCGGCCCCGTGCTGCAACCGGATCTCCGACGAGGCGTATGGGGAGCTCGTGGACGGGGCGGTCCTGTTCCTGCGGGGGCGGGTGGGCGACCTGGTTCGGAGGCTGCGTGAGCAGATGACCGCGGCAGCTGCGGAGGAGCGGTTCGAGGAGGCCACCCGACTGCGGGACCGACTCCTCGCCATCGAGCGGACCGTTGAACGGCAGGCCATGATCTCTACCCGTCTCGTGGATCGGGACGTGTTCGGACTGGTACGGCAAGGCGACCGGATCGAAGTGCAGGTTCTCCACGTGCGCCAGGGGAAGCTCCTGGGAAACAGCACCCACAGCTTCCGCGACGTACGGCTCGACGACGCGGAGGTCCTGGCGTCCGTCGTGGCTCAGTTCTACGACGGGGACCGGGATCTGCCCCGAGAGGTGCTTCTCCCCTTCGAGGTGGAAGGGCCGGAGACCCTCGAGGAGGTCTGGCGCGAGCGTGCCGGCAGGGTCGTCCGACTCCTCGTTCCTCGACGGGGAGAGCGCCGTCAGCTCGTCCAGATGGCTCTGCGGAACGCGGAGCTGGCGCTGGAGGAACGCGCGCGACGCGAGCGAAGCCACCTGGAGACCATCGAGGTGCTGCAACAGGCGCTGCGGCTTCCCCGTCTACCCCGGCGGATCGAGTGCTACGACATCTCCCACCTACACGGCGCCATGCACGTGGGCTCGCGGGTCATGTTTGTGGATGGCCTGCCCCACAAGAACGGGTATCGACGCTACAAGATCCGCGACTCCGGACACGGAGACGACTACGCGGCGATACGAGAGGTCTTGCGCAGGCGCGTTCAGCGGCTCGATCAAGACCCGGCTCCCGACCTCCTCCTTTTGGACGGGGGGAAAGGCCACCTCAATACCGCCAACGCCGTCCTCGGGGATGCGGGAATCACCGAGATCCCGCTGGCGGCGATCGCCAAGGAGCGAGAGGAGGGTGCGGGAAGCTCCCGCGTTCGGCGTCACGGCGGGTTGAAGCGGGAAAAGGTGTTTCTGCTGAACGTGAAGGATCCGGTGATCCTTCTCGCGGACTCCCCCGCGCTGTTGCTCCTGCAGCGTGTGCGGGACGAGTCGCACCGCTTCGCCATCCAGTATCACCGCAAGCTCCGGAGCCAGAGGGCACTTCGGTCCGTCCTGGACGAACTCCCGGGCATCGGGCCGGCCAAGCGGCAGGCGTTGCTGCGAGGGCTCGGCAGTCTCCAGCAGGTGAGAGCGGCGAGCGAGGAAGAGCTCGCCCGCATCCCGAAAATCACGCGGGCCGACGCGGCCCTGCTCTACCGCTTCTTCCACCCGCCTCCCGAGGATCGGAGCTCGGAAGGAGAGGGGGACTCCGAGTCACCTTTCGGCGTAGAGCCGTAGCGGGCCGAGGACGGAAGTGGGTTCCTGAGATGGGTTCTAGTCCGGCCTGCTTGCTCGTGGCTTCGAGGAGTCAAATCCGAGTAGAAACGGGCCCGAAAGGGCCCGAAAGGCCCTCCCATCATGAGTAAAACGGTCCCCTCAAGAGGAACTCGGCTTCTCCATTGGAGGGGGGCGCGAGGTTGGCGCCAGCGCACGAGACGCACGAGGCGCTCGTAAGTCCTCGTCTTTAGAGAGGTTGCACGGGGGCCAGGTAATGGAGGGTGTTTGGCACCGTGCTTGCTATACCCCACGGGCATGTCGCGTTCCAGCCGAAAGATGCTCCAGTTGCTCGAGGTTCAGTACGGCGTTGATCGGGGCTTTACAGAACACCTCGCTCCGTTGCTCGAGCGGTTCGCGGCCAGCGAGCCGAGCGCGGAGGAATGGGACCATCTCGTGAAGGGGCTGGTCGCCGCTTACCGCGCCTGCCAGCGGCGCGGGGCAGAGCCGCAGGACGAGGTGAAGGTGCTTGCGGGGGACGTGGCTTCAGAGCTGCAAAAGATCGAGGAGTCCCTCAAGGTGCTGGGCGTCTACCTGATGCGGATCCAGCAGAGGCTGAGCGGGGACGCCCCGGGACCGCTGCTTCACTAGCCGAGACCTCATCCTCGCCCTAGGGTTCCGGAGAGACGGGGGTTCCCCTGTCCCGGGCGCCGCTCGCTTGGCTTCTCATTCCCTTCGTCGTCGGAGAGGCTCTGGCCGACGGACTGGCTCTCGGGCCGGGTGGGGCTCTGTGCGGGCTACTGCTCGGCGCGGTCCTAGTCGTCTTGCGTCGAGGGCGTCTCCAGCGCTTCGGGGAGCTGGTGCTTGCAGGCTCCCTGGGTGCCCTGTCGCTCGCGCTTCGCCTCGACGCCCCCGTGCCTCGCCCGCCTCCCGGGCCCGTGCAGCTGACGCTGGTCGGTGTTCCCGAACCGTCGGGCTTCGACTGCCGGCTGCCCGCCTACCTCCACGGCTCCGCCCCGGGGCGTGCACTCGTGCGGGCCCCCCCAGAGGCCTGCGCGTGGCTCCCGGGGCAGCGGGCCCTTGCCGATGTGGCTCTCGATCCGTTTCCCCCCGACACCAATCCGGGTAGTCCCAACCCCCGGAGGCGCTGGGCGCGTCGAGGGGTGCACCGGGTGGGCCGGGTCCGTGAGGGGAGGATCGCGCCCGCGGGTCCGCCCCCCCGATCTCTTCGCGCTTCGCTCGAGCGACAGCGTCGTCGCGTGGCGGACACCCTCGACCCACCCGAGCGGCGAGATGGGTCCGGCGCGCTTCTCCGGGCGCTCATCGTCGGGGATCGGGCCCGCCTGATCGACTCGGTTCGAAGGCCGTTCGAGCGTTCTGGAACAGCTCATCTGCTCGCGGTCTCGGGCCTCCACATCGGATGGGCGTTCGCGCTCGCCCGACTCGTGACACTCGGGGTCCTCTATCCGTGGCCGAGCGTGCGGATCCAGCGCAGCCGACGGAGATGCGCGACCCTCGCAGG
>DAOUZG010000046.1 GCA_030665705.1 Deltaproteobacteria bacterium
TCCCCAGACGTAGATGGGGAGACGGGACAGCCCGCCCGGGTGCCCGAACACCTCCGCGGGATCGTCACTTCCGAGATTCGATGGAGCCAGGATGCGGACCTGCGCCATCGGGCCCCAGTTGTGCGTTCCGGGGACGGGCGGCGGAACGGAGCCCGGGGAGAGGACCCACTCCGGACCGTCGGCTCGACCCGCTACGGTGTGCAGAAGGCGGGCGACCTTCGGGGGATCTCCTGCCCACTCATGGATTACCCCGCGCATGTCTCGTCCTCTCCCCTCGACGCAGTAGGCGACCACGCGATTGCCCTCTTCGAGCACGTGGAGGCGGGTATCGCGGACGCGCAGAAGGGCCTCGAACTCCGCGATCGTTCGCTCGACCCCCACCGGGTGACGCTCGAGGAGCGGCAGGAGTCGACCGGCTTCCTTAGGGTCGCCGGCCCGAACGTCTTCACTGCGCGGGCCGGGATCGGGATGCGTCATGCGCTCCTGGCCGGCGGCACGAAATCCGAGTCGCGTGTAAAGCGCGCGGGGCTGTGCAAAAAGCAGGACCAACCACGCGCCCTGAGATGCAGCATCCTCTACACACGCCTCCACCAGACGCGTGGCAAGACCCTGGCCGCGCCACTCGCGGTGGGTGGTGACCAGGCCGATTCCGGCTGCGGGCAGACAACGGTCGCCGGAACGAAGCACGAGAGGGCGCCAGGCCGTGTGACCGACCAGCTGTCCGTTCTCCTCCGCCACGAAGCTGCGCTCGGGGTTGGCGGAACCTACGAGAAGGGGAAACTCCTCCATCAGCCCGGGGGTGCCGTCGAACTCGCGGTCGAGCAGCTCCCGCAGCTTTGAATCGTCGGCGCCTTTTTGGATCGCGATGGGCATCTTTGCTCGTCTCTCTCTGCGCCCGTGAGGTTCGGGTGAAAGTTGCGTTTTCTTGAGTGGTTCCAGCCAATTGCCGGCTTCTGAACCTCTAAAGATCCACGCTCCTTGTCCGAATGGTCTGGATGTATCGGGTTACCGGTGCAAGGCGTGAGGCCAGAACCGGGGGGGTACGCGAGGCAAGGATGCTTCGCTTAGCCTGCTTCAGGGAGGAATCGCAGAATGGGTCTCCGAATCAACACGAACGTCGCATCCCTTACAGCCCAGAAGAACCTGGCTAGAACACAGGGCGCACTGGAGCGCTCCCTCGACCGGCTCTCCTCGGGTCTGCGGATCACGCGGGCGGGAGATGACGCGGCCGGGCTCGCGATCTCGGAGAGTTTGCGGGCACAGATCCGCGGTCTTGCACAGGCCCAGCGGAACGCGAATGACGGGATCTCGGTCATTCAGACGGGCGAAGGCGCGCTGAACGAGATCTCGAACCTTCTCATCCGTCTGCGCGAGCTCGCGGTTCAGTCCTCTTCGGACGGCTCGGTCAGCAATTCGGAGCGGAGCTTCCTGCAGAACGAGTTCCAAGCGCTCCAGGGCGAGATCACGAGAATCGCGAACGCAACCCAGTTCGGGGGTCGGACGCTCCTCGATGGATCGCTCTCCTCAAGCGGGCTGACCTTCCAGGTCGGGATCTTCAACAACGCAAGCGTAGACCGCCTCACCATGACGATCGGCGACGCGCGAGCCTCGGCGCTCGGTGTCGGCACGGCGCAGGCGGCGGTCTCCACCGCAGCAGCCGCACAGGCGTCACTGACGACGATCGACGCTGCGCTGACGAGCGTCTCGACGATCCGCGGCAACCTCGGTGGCGTGCAGAACCGGCTGCAGTCGACCGTCAACAACCTCGCGGTGTCGATGGAGAACCTCTCGGCCGCAAACTCGCGGATTCGGGACGTCGACGTGGCCGCAGAGACAGCGGCGCTGACCCGGGCGCAGGTCCTCCAGCAGGCGGGCATTGCGGTCCTGGCACAGGCCAACGTCTCTTCGCAGGTTGCACTGATCCTACTGCAGTAACAAGCCGCTGCTCGGCGGCCCAGACTGCGGGGCGGGGGGGTTGCCCCCCCGCCCCCCTCCACGCCTCCAGCGCGTCGGAGGGGTCCGCGCACCCTAGGCTAAACCCGTAAGGGTCGAGGCCCGAAGAGAGGGTGTAAAATGGGACTCCGAATCGGCGCGGTGACCTTTGGAGGTCTCTCCTCAGGCATCGACACAGACGAGATCATCACTAAGCTGGTCGAGCTGCAACGCCGACCGGTGACACTCCTCGAGGATCGGAAGACCGACTTCGAGGAGAAGCTCTCCATACTCCAGGACCTCGCCACCCGGGTACGGACACTCCAGACACGACTGCGGGCCCTGGACAACATGAACATCCTCGGGACGGACCGGTCCTTCGACGAAGAGTTCAAGAAGTACACGACCACGTCGGGCGACACCGACATCATCACCGCGACGGCAACCAGCTCTGCGCAGCCCGGCACCCTGACGGTGGAGGTTACAAACCTCGCGGCGAACTCCCGTCACGTCTCGCAGGGCTACACCGAGAAAACCTCCGAAGTCAGCACAGGGACCTTCTCCATTACGGTCGACGGAACCCAGACCGACATCACGATCGACTCGTCGAACAACACCGTGGAAGGGTTCATCCAGGCCGTCAACGACTCGGGAGCCGACGTGCGCGCCTTCGTCCTCAACGACGGACAGGCGGACCCGTACCGTATCGTGATCGAGGGGACAAAGACGGGAGAAGACTACGTCGTCACCCTCGACACGAGCGGGCTCGCACCGCCGCAGACCAGGCCCAGCTTCGACCTAACCCAGAACGCAGAAAATGCCATGCTCACACTGGATCCGGGCCCGAACGGGATTGATGTCGAGAGCTCCACGAACATCTTCACGGATGTGATCGAGGGGCTCACACTCGAGGCGATCTCGGAGGCGGTCGGCACGAACGTCGCGATTCAGGTCAAGGAGGACGAGGACGCCATCGTCTCCGCGATCCAGGACCTCGTGGGCGCCTACAACGACATTGCCACACTGATCCAGGAGCAGGCGGAGGTCGATCCCAAGACGAACCGGGGCGGTCCTCTGATCGGCGACACGACGCTGGTCGGCCTGCAGCGACAGCTCTCTTCGATTCTCGTGGGGGTCATCGGGGAGGGAGGCATTGTCGCCGCGGCCCAGATCGGTCTCAGCACCGACGCCGAGGGCAAGCTCTCGTTGGACGAGGACAAGCTGCGGGAGAAGCTCTCCTCGAGCCTGGACGACGTCGCCTCGTTCTTCTCCGGCTCGGGGTCGTTCACGGACCAGCTCCGGGCCGTTGCCGACACATACCTCAAGCCGGTGACGGGCCTGCTCGTTACGCGCATCGACGGAACGAGCAGGAGCATCTCCGACTTCGAAGACCAGATCGAGAGGGCGGAGGACCGACTCGATACCTTCGAGGAGAACCTGGTGCGGCAGTTCGCTGCGCTGGAGAGCGCGATTAGCGGCTTCCAGCAGCAGTCGCTGTTCTTGAACCAGTTCCTGCTGATGTTGACTGCGTAGAAGCTGATCTGGAGGAGGGGAAGAGCGGGAATGTATACGGATCCACGGACCGCGCACGAGGCTTACCGTCGGGGCCAGGTTTCATCGGCGGCACCGTTGCGGATCGTCGTGCTGCTCTACGAGGCCGCAATCCAGGCTTGCCGAACGGGGCTTACGCGCTATGACGAGCCGCGGGCGCGGGGAGAGTCTCTTGGCCGCGCCCACGGAATCGTCTCGGAGCTCTTCTCGGCGCTGAACCACGAGAAGGGGGGCGAGATCGCAGCCAACCTCGACGCGCTCTACCGCTTCGTGCTCGAGTCGATCACCCGCGCCAACGTCCAGGGTGATCGCGAAGCACTCCGGTCGGTCATCCAGGTGCTGGAAACGTTGCTCTCCGGATGGCGCGAGATCGAGGCACACGGCCTGGCGGAGTCGGCCGAGCCGTGACCGACCCCCGCTTTCTGCGCTGGCTCGCCGTGACCGAAGAGGCGCTCGGCAGCCCCGCCGAGCAGCGCGGGGAAGCCGTGCTCAAGGCCTACGACCAACGGGAGGAGCTCCGTCGATCCCTCCTCGAGGATCCTCCCCGTCAGGCGCCTGATGCAGAAACGTCGCGTCGCCTCCGCGACGCCGAAGTGGCGCTTGCCGAGGCTGCGGCGGCAGAACGGGACCGAGTGGACGCGGCGCTCAACGAGGTCCGTCAACAGAAACGCGGCACGGTGGGGTATCGACCGGTCCGACCCTCCAACCCCGTCTTCGTCTCCCGCAAGGCCTGATCCTTCCCACCCGGCAGATCTTGCCGCGCCACCGGGCGACGCTGTCCGTGTGAGTCTCCGCACGTCCGCCGTTGGCGTGGGCACATCCCTTGCTCAGTCAGGCTTGACCCCCTCTGAGCCGCTATGAACGTGCTCCAGCGAAATCTAGAGGCGCTCCGGACGCGAGACCCCGAGCTTGCGGATCGGATCGAGTCCTGGCGGGGTTCCGACGAGGTGCGGTGCGAGCGGGCACGCTCGGGCGCACCCACCTTCCGAATCGACGGACGCCTCGAGGCAAGCGCGGAGGCCCCGGAGGCCGAGGGGCGCGACCACGCCTCGCAATTTCTCGCACAGGCTGAGGAGGCAGGCGCGACGCGGCTCGTCGTTTTCGGGCTCGGAGTCCACACGCTGGTCTCCCTGGAGGGTTTCGACGGCCCGATCCTGGTCGTGGAGCCTTCGCTCAGCCTCTGCCGTGCGGTGTTGACCCAGGTGGATCTCAGCGCGGCCCTGACCCGCATCGACCTGATCGTTTCCGACTCGCCAGGACCGGTGATTGCGCACAACACGTTCACGTCGGTCGATCGTGGATTGCTCGTTTTCCACCCGACCGCGCGACGGCGCGCGGCGGAGCTCTTCGACCAGCTCTGCCACCACTTCCACCCCGGGGGGACGCCGGAGCGTCTGCGGATCGCGGTGATCCCTCCTCTCTGGGGAGGGACGCTCCCCGTGGCCGACGCCTGTGGGCGCGCGCTGCGTCAGATCGGGCACGAGGTCATCGAGATCGACCTGAAGCCCTTCGTGTCAGCCTACCGCGAGGTCCAGGGCATCGCTGCCCTCTCCTCGGGCGATCACGGGAGATCACTCGTCCAGGGGTTCATGCGGCTCATGGGTGAGATCGTGCTGGCCATCGTCGAGGAGCAGGAGCCCGACGTCGCCTTTGCCCTGGCTCAGGCCCCGCTCGATCCCCCGCTTCTGCACGCGATCCGGAACTGCGGGACCACGACGGCGCTCTGGTTCTGCGAGGACTTCCGGGTCATGCGCTACTGGAAGGAGCTGGCCCCGCACTACGACACGGTCTTCCACATCCAGGCCGAGGACTTCGCGGAACCTCTCCGGGAGTCGGGCGCCTACGGAGTGCCACTCGCGCTGGGCTTCGACCCCTCGATCCACCGACCGATCGAGCTCACACCCGACGAGCGGATGCGCTACGGCTGCGACGTCTCCTTCATCGGGGCCGGGTACCACAACCGCGTGGAGACCTTTCCGACCCTGCTCGACCTGGGGCTTCGCATCTACGGCACGGAGTGGCCGGAGGGGCCGGTATTCCGCGACGCGATGCCCGAACCGAACGCTCGGCAGTCCCCCGAGCAATCGAACCGAATCTTCAACGCGAGTCGGATCAACTTGAACCTCCACTCCTCGCCCTGGTGCGACGGGGTCAACCCCGTGGGGGATTACGTGAACCCGCGCACGTTCGAGCTCGCCGGGGCCCAGGCGTTTCAGCTTGTCGACGGGCGCCGGGAACTTCCTCTGTACTTCGAGCCCGGTCTCGAAATCGAGACCTTCACCAACATCCAGGAGTGCCGGAAGAAGATCCTCTACTACCGCGAGCGCGACGACGAGCGCCGGGAGATCGCCGAGCGGGGCTTCCAGCGTGCAGTCCGGGAGCACACCTATCGACACCGGATGGAGGAGGCCGTCACCGCCCTCCGCTCGGGCCCCTCGCCGGTCGTTCCGCGCCGACGCCGTCACCGAAGCGTGTCTGACGTGCTCGAAGGCGTGCAGGAGATACCGGAACTCGCGGCCGTGCTCTCGCGCATCCCGCCGGAGGCACGCTGGAGTACGGATGCCATCAGCGTGGCGGTCGCGAAGGGCGAGGGAGCGCTCTCGTCCGAGGAGAAGGTTCTGCTCTTTATGCGTGAGTACGAGCAGGAGGTTCGTGCGTACCACGCGGAGCGAGCCGGGCGATGAGGGAGATCGCGGTCTTGAGCCTCACGCGCCTGGGAGACCAGATTCAGGTCACTCCGGTTCTGTCGGGACTCCGTAAGCGCTACCCGGACGCGCGCCTCCACCTGGTGGTCAAGAAGGCATTTCGAAACGTCACGGACCTTCTTCCGGGGGTCGACGTCATCCACGAGATTGACGGAGATGCGCTCGCGCAGGCGCTGACGGATCCGGAGCTCCCCTTCGTCGAGCGGTACCGCAGGGCGCAGCGGCTCATCGCTCCGCTGCTCGACCAGCGCTTCGACCTGGCGCTCAACCTCACCCACTCCAACTCGAGCTCGGTTCTCCTATCGATGTTGAACGTGGGAACGCTCGTCGGGGCGACACTCGATCGAGAGGGGGGCCGGCTCGTCGCGAATCCGTGGCTGCGCCACATGTCCACGCTCGTTCGGACGCGTCGCCTCTACCTCATCAACCTCGTGGACGTCTACCTCGGGGCCACGGGGTTGCTGGGACGCGGGGAGCGGCTCTCCATCCGGATTCCCGAATCCGCCCGAACGGTCGCCACCGAGCTCCTGCCCGGCGGGGAGCCTCGGATCGCGATCCAGCTCGCTGCAAGCGACGAGATCCGCGCGTGGCCGGTGGAGCGATTCGCGGCCACACTCCGAGACCTCCGGCGCCGCCTTCCCGAGCTTCGCTTTGTCGTCGTCGGCGTCCCGTCCGAGCTTCCACGCGCGAAAGCTCTCGAACAGGCGTGCCCCGAGTGCACGTTCGAGAACCTCATCGGGAAGACCGAGCTGGCCGTGCTCGCAGCCGTTGTCGAGCGGGTTCGGCTTCTGCTCACCAACGACACCGGGACGATGCACGTCGCAGCCGCCGTCGGAACGCCGACCTGCGCGCTCTTCCTCGGACCCGCCTACCCTCACGAGACCGGTCCGTATGCCGAAGGACACTGGCTGATCCACTCCCGCGTCGGCTGCGCGCCGTGCAACTACCACGTTCAGTGTGGCTTTCCCGTCTGCCACACGGACGTGCCTCCCGAGTGGCTCGCCGAGGTTGCCTTCCGGATCCTCCGCGGGGCCGCGGTCGGCGAGGTCCCTCCGCTCCCCAGGGCCGAGCTGCTTCGTTCGGGATTCGACGAAGACGGGCTCTGGGAGCTCGTGCCCGCCCACCGGCAGGTGCCCGAGGCGACCGACCTGCTCGGCCTCGTGTACCGGGGGGTATTTGTCGAGACGCTCGGAGGACCCCCGGCGCACCTCGAGCGGGCCTGGACCCGTGCAGCCGACCGCTACGGCGTGAAGCCGGGGGAGTGGAGCACCGTGCTTCCCGACGACCTGCTGCCGCGACTCGCGCGGTGCGGAGAGCTTGCCCATCGGGGAGAGCAGGTCGCGATGGGGCTCGGGCACCCGTCGGCGGACGGTGCCGCGGCACGGCAGGCGGGGAACATCCTCGCCGAGGTCGACCAGGAAATTTACGGGCACGCCCGGGGACAGCCGCTCTTGCTTCCGCTCAGCTACACGCTGGAAGGAGACCTCCTGTCCCTACCCGAGGCCGAGCTCCCCGAGCTCGCACTGGAGAGCGCGCACCATTACCGCGCGCTCCGACGCAGGGTCGCGCTCCTCGAACGCGCAATCCACGGACCCGACTCCCCAACCCTTTCTCTCCCGAAGGAGGCCAACCCATGATGGAGATCGAGATCAACGGAAGCCGGCGGACGCTGGATCCCACCTCGATCGATGAACTTCGCGGATACATGAGCGGAGCGCTTCCGACCGAGGAGGTGATCTGCGTTTTGCGCGTCAACGGGCAGAACGTCGCAGAGGAGCATCTCGGCACCTACGACGTCACCTCGATCCGGAACCTCGAGATCCGGACCACACGCCCCGAGGCGCTCGCACGCAGCGCCATTCCGGAGACGATCGACTGGATCCATCGGCTGAGCAAGATGCTCCGCTCCCTCGGAGAGGACTACCGATACGGCCGCGAGCGCGAGGCGGCGGACCGATTGGTCCCGCTTGTCGACGCACTCCAGGTGCTGGTGGGGCTACTGTCGGGAATCCGCGAGTTCGCCGGGCTGAACCCGGCGACACAGGCACTCGTGGACGGACCCTGGGACGCAGCGGAGAGCGAGCTCCGGCTCGCGCTCAACGTGTTCGTCTCGGAATTCGAGAACGGTGACTCAGTGCGACTGTCGGACCTCCTGTCGCACGAGCTGCCCCGGATCCTCGAGAGCTTCAACTTCCTCCTCGAGAAGATGGGCACGTGATCGACCGACGTACCTACTATCGGATCCGCACATCGGCCCGCGTCGCGTTGCGGTTCGTGCCCGAGGACACGATCGAGCAGGCGCGAGCGCGTGTTCGTTCCCGTCACGTGGCGCCGCCCATCGCCTCGGGAGCGATCGAGGAACGACGCCTATCGACGGAGAGTCGCGTGCTGCTCGAGCTAGTGCAGCGGGTGGCTCTGACGCTCGCGCGGATCGATCAACGCCTCGACGATCTCGTGCTGGCTCAACGGGGGGACACCCCGACGTCGATCGTGCCGTCCGACCCGATCCAGATCAGCATCTCGGGCTCCGGCTTCGCGTGTACCGTCGATGAGATGCTGGAGACCGGTTCTCTCTTCGAAGTGACTTTCGACCTATGGGACACGGGCATACCCCTGATTCCCGCGCTTGCCCGCGTGGTCCGGTGCTGGCAGACCGAGGACCGACCGATCGCGGGACTGCGATTCGTCGAACTCCTGCCAGAAGACCGAGAACGCATCGTACAGCTCGTGCTACGCAAGCAGAGCGCGGCGCTGCGCGAGCGAAGAATAGGAGCAGCCTGATGAGCCGGAAGGGGCCGCGGATCCTCCTCGTCGGGGGTACGTACCGCGCGTTGTGTGTGCTCGAGCGTTTGCTCGAGCGGGGGGAACAGGTCGTCGCATTCCTGGGGCAGGAAGGAGAGGGCGAGCGCGATTTCTGCTCCGAGATCCTGGAGGTCTGCGACCGCTCGTCGATCCCCGCCCGGAGCGGACGAAAGCTCGGCGAAGAGATGGTTCGCTGGCTCGAAGACCGGATCCGACCCGAGCTCTCGATCTCGGTCGGTCTCTCGGGCCAGATCCCGCTGTCCGTCGGAGGAAACTGCCGGCTCGGAATGCTCGAGATCGTGGATCTCTTCCAGTCCGAGACGTGTCCCGGCGTCGTCCTCCGGCAGCGCGGCCAGGACGTTGCCGTCCGCTCGATTCCCAGGCCTACTCTGCCCGAGGATCGCGAAGACGCTTACCTCCAGATGATCGACGAGACGACCTCGGCGCTCGGCGAGTTTCTGGACCGTCTCGGAGCCTCCTACTCACCCGCGAACAGCGAGATTTCGTTCGACCCACCGGCCGTCTCCTTCGAGGATCTCTCGCAGATCATCGAGTCACCCGACCCGGGCCCCGCAACGATCGCGTTCGAGGATTCGGTTTGCCGATACCTCGAGGCCGACCGGGTGTTTGCCGCACGATCGCTCCCGGAGGCGTT